>PASI01000027.1 GCA_002711905.1 Thiotrichales bacterium | reverse complement strand
GGTCCTGGATTTATCACTAAGAGTAACATTAGCTTAGTTGAAAAATATGCAGGCGTTTACCGTTAATAGTTAATTTAGTTTATTAACGTGCTACCCATCATAATTTCAAAATGGTGGGTAGCATTTTTTTTATCTTCATCAGATTTAAAATTCAATTTAATTCTTTTAGATTAATCAATAGGATCTAATCATGTCTACAAATGAAAAATTTTTTTCATCATTACGTTCCAAATTTAGTGTCGCATTACTTCGCCCTGACCTAGGAGCCATTGTTGGTGTTGTATTAGTTTTTCTATTCTTTTTTTTAGTGGCACGAGATACTGGAATGTTTTCATTAGAAGGCTCTATGAATTGGGGAATCGTTTCTTCCCAGTTTATTATTATTGCTGTTGGCGCTTGCCTTCTCATGATTGCTGGAGAATTTGATCTATCAGTTGGATCAATGATAGGTTTTGCTGGGATTGTCATAGCAGTGACCTCAGTAGTTTGGGGGTGGCCAGTTTGGCTCAGTATCATAACAGCGTTCGTTGTTTCGATGACCATAGGAGCATTAATTGGCTACATTACAGTCAAAACAAATTTACCGTCTTTTATTGTTAGTCTTGCATTTTTATATATCTTGCGAGGAATGACAATCTTTATTGCAATTGTAAGTACTAAAAAAACCATTATTGGTGGAGTTACAGAGGCGGCTGAAAATGATTGGTTAGCGCCAATTTTTGGTGGTGAGATATTTACAGGCGTATTTGACTGGCTTGCTGAGCAAGGCGTGATTCAAACCTTTGTAGCTGGCACAAAGGCTGGTCAGCCAGTTGTATCAGGCATCCCAATGATGATGGTTTGGGCCATAGGACTCGTTATTTTTGCACATTTTTTATTAACAAAGACGCGTTTTGGTAACTGGATCTACGCCTCAGGTGGTGATGCTCAAGCTGCTCGTCACATCGGAGTTCCAGTTAACAGAGTTAAAATATTGATGTTTGTCTTTACAGCTTTTTGTGCGACTGTATTTGCAACTACTCAGGTTATTGAATTTGGATCAGCTTCAGCGGATAGAGGAATTCTTAAAGAGTTTGAGGCGATCATTTCAGTTGTTATAGGCGGCGCTTTATTAACGGGTGGTTACGGTTCGGTTATTGGAGCTGCACTAGGAGCAGTAATATTTGGAGTGGTTCAACAAGGCTTATTTTTTATTGGAGTAGAGAGTTCTTTGTTTAGAGTGTTCTTAGGCGTTCTTCTATTGTTAGCAGTGATCCTTAATACACATGTTCGAAAATTAATTACAGGGGCAAAATGATGAGTGATTTACCTTTAATGGAACTTAAAGATATCCACAAGAGCTTCGGAAATGTAGATGCTCTTAAAGGTGTTTCAATCTCTATTAAAGCTGGAGAATGTCATTGCTTACTAGGTGATAACGGAGCAGGAAAATCTACATTTATTAAAATCATGTCTGGCGTTCATCAGCCAACAAGAGGACAGATAAGTATTAATGGACAAGATACTGAAATAAATAACCCTCGCGAAGCAATTGATGTTGGAATTGCTACAGTCTATCAAGACTTAGCTTTAATTCCTTTGATGTCAGTATCTCGTAATTTTTGGCTTGGAAGAGAATTGACCAAAAAAGTAGGCCCAATCACTGTCATGGATTTTGAGAAATGTAACTCAATTTTGATGACTGAAATGGACAAAATGGGAATTCAATTGCGTGACCCTACTCAATCAATTGGAACTCTTTCTGGTGGCGAAAGGCAAACTGTTGCTATTGCCCGTGCTGTATTTTTTGGCGCCAAAATATTAATACTTGATGAGCCAACTTCTGCCCTGGGAGTTTACCAAACCTCAAATGTATTAAAAACTATTGAAAGGGTTCGAGAAAAAGGTGTTGCAGTAATCTTTATTTCTCATAATGTTTCCCATGCTTTAGCAGTGGGAGATAAGTTTACGGTTTTATCTCGAGGTGAGACACTAGGTACAGCTAAATCAGGTGAAATTGATTTCCAAGAATTACAAGCCATGATGTCTGGTAATAAAAAATTATCAGAATTAAAAAAATAGAGGTTAATTATGAAAATATGTCTAATCGGCGCCGGTCGCATAGGAGCAGTTCATGCTATTGCGATAGCAAGTGATGAAAATGCTAATCTCCACTCTGTTGTAGATTTTCATCAAGAGGCTGCTGAAAAGCTTGCGAATAAATACAATGCCATCACTCTTACAATGGATGAGGCATTTGAAAATAATGAAATAGATGCCTTTATTATTGCCAGTAGCACCTCTACTCATGCCGACCTTATTGAAAAATGCGCGAAGGTAGGTAAACCAGTTTTTTGTGAAAAGCCTATAGATTTGAGACTTGATAGAGCACTATCATGCGCCAAGGCAGTTGAAGAGAGTGGAATTGTATGTATGTTAGGGTTTAATAGGCGTTTTGATCCTCATATGGCAAGTTTAAAAAGCCAAGTTGATGCGAATGCAATTGGTTCAGTTCAGTCGTTAGTAATAACTTCTCATGACCCTGAGCCACCTTTGATGGAGTATATCGCAGGTTCTGGTGGTTTATTTCATGACATGATGATTCACGACTTTGACATGGCTTGCTGGATTTTAGACGATACACCGAGCAGTATTTATGTTGCTGCGCATGCTGTAAATGATGATATTGCAGGTCAGGGTGATGTTGATACAGCAAGTGTAATCATGAATATGAATAAGGGTGCAATAGTTACGATTATTAATGGTAGACAGGCTTCCTTTGGATATGATCAAAGAATTGAAGCTTTTGGTGAGACAGGCATGTTACAAGTAAAAAATGCCCTTGAAGATAACGTAGTTTTAAGTAATTCATCTGGAATTAGGCAGGCCAAAAACCAACACTTTTTTTTAGAGAGGTATGGAAAAGCATTCCACAATGAACTTGTGCATTTTATGGATTCCTTTCAGTCTGGCTTTCAGCCAAGTGTTAATATTTCAGATGGAGTTCTTGCTTTAAAAATTGCTGATGCCGCCAAAGAATCACTTTTAAGTGGAAATTCAATTAACTTATAAACTTAAATAAATGCCACCACAAAATATTAATGATTTGAATAGCTTGCTTCAAGAAAGTTATCCAGAATTAAGCAAAAAGATGAAGTTAATTGCTTTTTATATCATTGACCAACCTCAAAACCTTGCAATAAATACTCTTGCAGTTATTGCATCAGAGATTGGAGTTTACCCATCAACCTTGGTTCGTTTTGCTAAGCATTTTGGTTTTAGTGGTTTTGCTGAATTACAGGATCTATTTAAAGTCAAAATCTCACAATCTACTATTAATTATCATCAACGTATTACTGATGTTAAGAAAGTCACTGAGACCAATGTTGTACCCGATAGCTCAAATATCTTCAGTGAAATCACTCGGCGAAATATTGCTGCGACTGAGTTGCTTTCTGAAAATATCGATAGAGATGTAATTGAAGAATCGGTGAAAGCTTTATGTAATGCTAATGAAGTGATTCTTTGTGGAACAAATAGAGCTCAGCCCGTAGCCAATTATTTTTACTACATGTTGAATAATCTTGGAATTAGGTGCCGTATTGCAAATAATACAAATGAAGTGGATAACTTATCAAGCTGGCTTGATAATAAAACAGTATTTATTGCTATTACCTATAATCCCTACAATAATCTTACAACTGAAGCTGTCAAGGAAGCAAAGCAAGAAAATGCAAAGGTAATTTTGCTTACAGATACAGAGCTAAATCCAATAGCCCATTTGGCAGATTTTTTATTTAGTATTCATGAGGCTGAAATCCATACCTTCCGGTCACTAGGCGCAACGATGTGTCTCGTTCAGGCTATTTGCATTTCTATTGGGTACCATCAACAAGGAAATTAAATGTCATTATTAAGTCGACCAAAACATAGTAAAGATAGTTGTTATCAAAAAATTACACCAAAATCAGCAAATTGGGATTTTGTTGGGTTTGAGGCTCATGATCTAGACGAGATGGAGATTCTTGATTGGAGCGATGAAGAAAATGAATCATGCTTGGTCATTCTATCTGGAATTGCAGACATCATTGTTGACAGTGAAGAATTCTCGAATATTGGCGAGAGAATGAGCGTTTTTGATGACTTAAACCCTCATGCTATATACGCTCCTAACAACAAACAAATTAAAGTTACTGCTTTAACTAAATTAGAATTAGCAATAGCCATTGCCCCTGGCTTTGGTAATTTTCCAGCTAGGCATATTAAGCCTGATGATATGGATAGTGAGGTTCGTGGTGAGGGTAGCAACACTAGATTTATATGCAACATACTTCCTGAGAAAGAAAAGGCTGACAGTCTTCTTGTTGTTGAGGTTAAAACCCCTTCAGGAAATTGGTCAAGTTATCCTCCTCACAAACATGACTCAGATAACATTCCAGTCGAAACATATCTAGAAGAAACATACTATCATCGAATTAACCCACCCCAAGGGTTTGCTTTCCAGAGGGTTTACACCGATGACCTATCCATTGACGAGACGATGGCAGTTGAAGACAAGTGTGTTGTTCTTGTTCCAAAAGGCTACCATCCAGTTGGGGTTCCTCATGGGTATGATTCATATTATTTGAATGTAATGGCAGGCCCTAAAAGACAATGGATTTTTAAAAACCACCCTGACCATGAATGGATGTTAGATAAATAATGAAATCAATTGATATTATTTGTTTAGGAAGAGCGGCTGTAGATTTTTATGGTCAACAGATTGGATCCACATTGGAAAATATGGGGAGTTTTGCCAAATATCTGGGAGGCTCTTCTGCAAATATTGCATATGGCTGCTCTAAGCTTGGCCTAAGTTCAGCAATGCTTACTAGGGTTGGAAACGAGCATATGGGTCGTTTTGTTCGTAATGAACTTGAAAGTGTTGGTGTAGATACGTCTCATGTAATTACTGATAGTGAACGATTAACTGGCCTAGTTGTTCTAGGGATTCAAGATAAAGAAACCTTTCCGCTTATTTTTTATCGTAAAGACTGCGCTGATATGGCAATCAGTGAAAAGGACTTTACAAAAGAGTTTATCGCGAGCAGTAAAGCATTACTCATTACTGGAACACATTTTTCCTCCGATAATACTTATCAGACAAGTATGAAAGCAATAGAGTATGCAAAGTCCTCTGATACTCAGGTCATTGTTGACATTGATTATCGGCCAGTGCTTTGGGGCTTAACAGAGTTAGGTGATGGAGAATCTCGATTTGTTGCAAGCGATGATGTTAGCCAGCACTTGCAAACAATACTTCCACATTGTGATGTTATTGTTGGCACTGAAGAAGAAATCCATATTGCAGGAGGTAGTGAGGATACTATAACAGCCTTGAGTAAGATACGACAGATAAGCAATTCAATTATTGTTTTAAAGTTAGGCCCTTTAGGGTGCACAGTCATTACGAGTGACATTCCTAATAGCACAGATGATTTCAATGTAATCAAGGGTAATCAAGTCGATATCCTTAATGTTTTGGGTGCTGGCGATGCTTTTATGTCCGGTTTTTTACGTGGTTATCTTAAAGGTGAGAGTCTTGAAAAAAGTGCTAATTATGCGAACGCATCTGGCGCATTAGTTGTTTCTCGCCATGGCTGTGCTCCAGCAATCCCTGGTGAGCATGAATTGCTATATTACATAGAAAATGCAGCTGACATCGTAAATCCAAGTACAGATTTAACTTTAAACCATCTTCATAGAGTTAGTTTTAGAAGCAAGGAAGAGCCGGAGATTTTTGGGTTTGCTTTTGATCATCGTAAACAGCTTGTTGAACTTGCAGAGAATTATGGTGAAGATTTAAACCAAATCATTAAGCTGAAAAAGCTATTTATTAAGTCCATTACAAAAACTATCGAAAAATTAAATATTCCTGAAAAAAATATCGGTGTTTTAATTGATGATACTTATGGGGAAGACGCTCTCAATTCGATTGCTGAAAAGTCATGGTGGATAGGAAGACCTGTAGAGCTGCCAAGTTCAAGACCCCTTAAGTTTGAGGGTGATCAATCTATTGGATCAAAGTTGCAGTCTTGGCCTCTATCACACGTTGTTAAGTGCTTGATTTTTTACCACCCGGATGATTCAGATGAACTCAAGCTTAAACAGGAGCAAAAAGTAAAAGAGCTTTATTTCGCCTGTATTCAAAGTGGTCACCAATTGTTACTGGAGGTTATTCCTCCTTCAGAATATGAAAATGAAGAAGCAATAATTCCAATGATTTTAAAACGATTCTATGATTTAAAAATTAAGCCTGACTGGTGGAAGTTGCCAGCTCTCCAAGATGAATCTTGGGCGCAAGTAAGCGATGTCATAAATACACATGACCCTCATTGTCAAGGTGTATTATTACTAGGTCTCTCTGCTCCCATTGATAGTGTTAGAGAGTCGTTTGGTGTGGCAGCAAAATATAATATCTGTAAGGGTTTTACAGTGGGTCGAACTATTTTTTATGAGCCAGCTAAACTGTGGATGCAACATAAAATAAACGATCACGAGCTAGTTGATTCTGTGTCTATTAATTACATCGAATTGATTCAAGCTTGGAAAAAATATAGAGAGGAAATTTAAAAATGAAAACTATTAGACTAACAATGACTCAGGCTATAGTTAAATACTTATCGTCCCAATATATCGAAACAGATGATGGTGTACAACCAATATTCGCCGGTGTTTTTGCTATTTTTGGCCATGGAAATGTTGCAGGTATAGGGCAAGCCTTGACTGAATATCAAGACAAGTTGCCAACTTATCGAGGACATAGTGAGCAAGGCATGGTACATTCTGCAATTGCATATGCAAAAGCTAATAACCGTCAAAGAATGATGGCATGTTCAAGTTCAATAGGACCTGGAGCAACTAACATGGTAACAGCGGCAGCACTAGCCCATGTAAATCGATTACCCGTTTTGCTATTACCAGGAGATTACTTCGCAAGCAGAACGCCAGATCCTGTTCTTCAACAATTGGAGGATTTTTCTGATCCAACAGTAAGTGTGAACGACTGCTTCAGGCCTGTGAGTAGATATTTTGACCGAATCATGAGGCCTGAGCAAATTATTAACAGTTTGCCTGTTGCAATTCAAACGTTATTAGATCCTGAAAATTGTGGTCCAGTTACGCTTTCCTTGCCTCAAGATGTTCAGGCAGAGGCGTTTGATTATCCTGAAGCTTTTTTCAAAAAGCGAACACACACTATTCGTAAGATAAAGGTTGATGATGACGAGTTAACTCGTGCAGTTGAAATTTTGAAAAATTCAAAAAAACCTTTAATCATTGCTGGTGGTGGGGTTCATTATGCTAAAGCTTGCAGTGCACTACAAAAATTTTCGAAAAAATATCGAATTCCAGTTGCTGAAACATCTGCTGGCAAAGGTGCAGTGACATGGAACCACCCGGGTTATGTCGGCGCTATTGGAGTGACAGGGTCGAATGCAGCCAACAATCTGGCAAGAGAGGCGGACACAGTTTTGGCTATTGGTACAAGACTAAATGATTTCATATCGGGATCAAGAGCGTTATTTTCTGACAAAACACTTATACAGTTAAATGTAGCTCGTTTTGATGCAATTAAGCACAATGCATTTTCTTTGTGGGGCGACGCAAATTTAGGAATAAGTAATTTAGATGAATGTCTTTCTGACTGGAAAGCGTCTGAAAAGTGGTTTGAAGTTGCAGAAAAAGAAGCCTCAAACTGGAATAACTACTATGATGAAATAACATCAATTAATAGCTCTTCAGGTGCTGATGACAATTTACCTACAGATGCACAAGTGCTTGGCGAGGTAAAGCGGAATGGTGATGCAAGTGACATTGTAGTTTGTGCAGCTGGAAGCTTACCGGGAGAGCTTCACAAGCTTTGGAGGACTGAGCAAACTGGCGGATACCACTCTGAATATGGATTTTCCTGTATGGGCTATGAAATAGCTGGTGGACTTGGTGTAAAAATGGCACAGCCAGATCGAGAAGTCATCGTGCTTGTTGGCGATGGATCATACTTAATGCTCAATTCAGAGCTAGCAACTAGCGTTATGCTGGGTCAAAAAATTATTGCTATCGTCCTTGATAATCGAGGTTTTTCATGTATTAATCGACTTCAAAATGCCACTGGTAATGACTCATTCAATAATTTATTAAAAGACTGTAAAAGTATAGATGATGGGCATCCAGAAATTAATTTTGCAATGCATGCAAAATCTTTAGGAGCAAACTCAGAGCATATTGGAGATATAAATGAATTAGCATCAGCCCTTAAACGTGCAAGATCATCAACAAAATCTTATGTGATAAGTTTAGTGACTGACTCTCATAAAATAAGTCCTGAAGGGGGTTGTTGGTGGGAAGTTGCTGTTCCCGAGGTGTCTTCAAATGAAAAAAGTGAAGAAATTCTCAGCTCATATAAGAAATCTAAAACAAAACAACCCTACTAGCCATGAAAGAAGGAGCAGTTAAATCAAATCATCAAGTTTACTTCAGTGAATCTGATATAGATTATGACGATTTAACTAAAATCTGCTCTCAAAAAACGCTTCAAGAAGATTATCCGCTTTCAGATTCAGTTTCAAATAATGTTGTTATTTATGACGCAAAACACTTTAAGTCATTTGTCGGCAACGTTGAAAAAGAAAGAAGGTTAAAAACAGAGTTGCATCAAGTTTTAGAGGGTGGTCCAGGTGTGTTTGTTATTCGAAATCTTTATCAGCATGATGCAATAGATCAGAGTAATGCTATTTTTGAAAAAATTGTGGAAAAAGAAAGTGGGACAAGTAATGATCATTTTGCTTCAGGAACTAATACTAGAATCTGGAATTGTTTTCAAAAAGTTGCTTTGGAAAGTGCTGATGCATTTATCAATTACTATTCAAATGATTTAGTAAAGCTAATAGCTGAGTCATGGTGCGGACCCAATTCTCAGATGACTGCCCAGGTTAACATTGTTAGACCGGGTGGAGAAATGCAGAAACCTCATCGAGACTATCATCTGGGTTTTCAAGAAAATGAAGTCGTTGAGAAATTTCCAGTTACAGTGCACCGTCTTTCAAATTACTTAACTTTGCAAGGTGGTGTTGCTCATACTGACATGCCTGTTGAGAGTGGGCCGACAGTCGTGCTACCATTTTCACATCAATACGATTTGGGATATTTGACATGGAGAGATTCTGAATTTAGTGACTTTTTTAATCAACATTCAGTGCAGAATTCAATGAATAAAGGTGATGGTATTTTTTTTAATCCAGCTTTATTTCATGCGGCAGGTGCCAATAAAACAAGTGATTTTCATAGAATAGGTAATCTACTTCAAATTTCATCAGCCTTTGGCAAGACCATGGAGCATATAGACTATATAAAAATTATTACTCATATATATCCAGCTCTACTGAAACATATAAAAAATAAAACTCTCTCAGAAAGGCTAATTGAAAATGTTCTTACATGTGCAACTGATGGTTATGCTTTTCCCACAAACTTAGATTACGATAAAAATTCTGATTCTAAGCTTCAGGGAATAAGTATGTTTGAACTTACAAAAAAATCGCTTTTAGACTCACTGAGTCTAGAGAAGTTTAATTTAAAGCTCCTGGAGCACCAGCATATTAGGCTTGCTGGTTAAAATATTATTAATAATTTGGAGAAAATAAATGAGTGTGAAAATTGGTGTTAGTCCCATATCATGGACTAATGATGATATGCCTGATTTGGGTCGCGACACGACTGTAGAGCATTGTTTGCAAGAAGGCAGTCAGGCGGGATATCGAGGGTTTGAGTTGGGAGGAAAATGGCCTAGAGAAGTATCTGTATTAGAGCCTTTATTTAACAAATATGATATGGATGTTGTGTCCAGCTGGTTTTGTGGCGGATTGCTTAAAGATAGTATTGAGGGGGAAATTAAGAGAATAACACCACATATGCAACTTTTGAAAGACTTAGGAACTGACGTTATTGTTTATTGTGAAATGGATGCTTGTGTTCATGGCGATATTACCTCGCCACTTTCAAAACGACCTATGCTTGATGATGATCAATGGGAAGAGTGGGCTGAGAAGCTTAATGAGTTAGCTAAATATACTTTGTCTCATGGAATGAAGCTTGCTTATCATCATCATATGGGAACAGTCGTTCAAATTGAGGAAGAGATAGATAAGCTAATGTCTATGACCACAAGTGATCTTGGTTTAGTTTTTGATACTGGGCATTTGATTTATGCTGGAGCAGACCCTCTAAGGGTATACAAAAAGCATAGTGACAGAGTCATGCATATTCACTGTAAAGACGTAAGGGATGAAATATTAAATGATTCACTAGAAGCTGACTCAAGTTTTTTAAATGCTGTTTTGAATGGAGTTTATACAGTTCCTGGAGATGGAGTTTTCGACTTTCCAGGTTTATTTAAAATGGTGAGTGAAAATGATTTTAAGGGTTGGATTGTTGTTGAGGCAGAACAGGATCCAGCAAAAGCGCATCCTTTAACGTACGTCACAATGGGCTATAAAAACATTGAAAGCTATTGTGAAAAATTTGGAATTGAAATCGAGGCGAGACAATGAAAACAATAGGTATAGGTGTAATTGGAACAGCATTTATGGGCAAGGCACATTCTATAGCCTATGCTGCTGCAGGGAGTGTTTTTGGAGATGGCTTGAGACCAAAACTTGAGATGATTTGTGATTACAATTCTGATAGGGCTGAGGTAATGAGGAAAGAGATGGGTTTTTCGCGTTGCACGAGTTCTTGGATGGAGTTGGTAAACGATCCAAAAGTTGAACTTATTTCTGTTTGTGTCCCTAATTCGTTACATAAAGAGATTTCAGTAGCCGCATTAAAACTTGGAAAGCATGTTTGGTGTGAAAAACCGATGTCTACCAATTTAGCTGACTCTGAAGCTATGTTTTCGGCAGCTTCAGAAGCTTCTAGTTCCCAAACAATTTTAGGTTATAACTATACTCAAAATCCTGCAGTTCAAAGCGCAAAAAAACTTATTGATGAGGGCGTAATTGGACGTGTAATTGGATTTTATGGAAGCTATGATGTAGATAATGAAGCCGATCCAGATAGACCTCATTCTTGGCGAATGAGCCGGGAAGCTTCTGGAACTGGATCGAACGCTGATGTCATGTGCCATTTGGTAAGTATGGCCCACTACATGACTGGTAGCGAAATTACTCGATTAGTGGGCGACTATGACACCGTTCACAAAGAGCGTCAGGATCCAAAAAATCCGGGTCAAACACTTGTTGTTGATAATGACGATGTTTGTACAGCGATGGCACATTTTAAAAGTGGAATTAAGGGAACTCTAAGAGTGAGTCGAGTTGCTTGGGGAAGAAAATGTGGTTTGCGTTGGGAGATTCATGGGTCACAAGGGATGATATGTCATGATCAGGAGCGTTTAAATGAGATTAAACTTTATACCCGAAGTGATGACCCTAGACAGGAGGGCTTTAAAACTATTTTGAGTGGCCCCGCTCAGCCGCCCTACGATGCTTTTTTGCCAAATGCAGGACATAGTCTTGGTTATATCGATGTTAAGGTATGTGAACTCAAACAACTTCTAGATGCAATCGAAACAGGCAAGGCAGTATGGCCAAATTTTTCAGATGGATTAAAAATCGAGAGAGTAATGGATGCAATCGACCGGTCCGCACTCTCTGGTCAGTGGCTGGATGTCTAGTAATCAAATTCAAAATCTAGTATATAAAGATACACGAGGCTGGAGTTCTCTTGTGGTAGGAAGGGCAGGCCTTGATCTGTACCCCCAGCCATCAGGAACGAAAACGATGACTGCTGAAACGTTTGCGAGTGATGTAGGAGGATCAGGTGCTAATATAGCGATAGC
The DNA here is from genome assembly GCA_002711905.1 of Thiotrichales bacterium. Classification (GTDB taxonomy): domain Bacteria; phylum Pseudomonadota; class Gammaproteobacteria; order PS1; family Pseudothioglobaceae; genus Pseudothioglobus. Next base: position 520 of record PASI01000027.1, on the reverse strand, counting down.
TATGAAAAGATCTGGGGGAAGTGTCGCCCTTATTTCTGCGCTCTCTGAAGATCCCGTTGGCGCTTTTGTAAAGAATCGACTTATACGTGAAGGAATAGACATAGATTTGATGCAGACTACAAATGGAGATGAAAGAACGAGTCTTGCGATTGCTGAAGAGCGACCTGTGGACTGTGAGGTTGTGATTTATCGGAATAACCCAGCAGATCTTCAAGTTAATTGTAATGATAATATCAAATTGGCAATTTCTAATAGTAGCAATATAGTTGTCACAGGAACCAGTTTGATTGAAGATCATTCTAGAAATCAAGTATTAGCAATGATGTCACATGCCAATAATCATGACTGTAAAGTTTGGTTAGATTTGGACTATAGGCCTTGGAATTGGCCTGATGAATCAAGCACACGATTAGCATATCAAAAAGCTTCAGAGTTAGCACATGTTATCGTTGGTAATGAAGAGGAATTTAAGATTCTTCATGATGATATAGCTTCTCAAGTCGAGCATTGTTCATCAAAT
>PASI01000006.1 GCA_002711905.1 Thiotrichales bacterium | reverse complement strand
GCTTATGCTGAATTTCGCTATCATAACTCAGATCTTCATGCAAAAGACACTATGATGCTTTCACTTGGAACTGGAAGAAAAACTACAAATCTTGATTGTGAAGTTACAGCAAATTGGGGTGCTGCTGAATGGCTCTACCAGGGCTCTTACTTAACATCTAATGCAGTAGCCTCTGCTTCTGACTATCAACTGAATGCAGTCTATGATAGTAACACTAACTACCTGAGACTAGACAGCTCATTTGATGATAATCAGAGTAGCAGCATGGACAACACAGATAAAGACTATTTGGACTATCTTATTTCCTTAGGTGAAAGCATAGTAAGAGATAAACAAACAGAAATTCATGCCTTTGCTGAAGAATTGATTTCAAATTCAAAATAGGCAAAATGGCGGAGCGGACGGGGGTCGAACCCGCGACCTCCTGCGTGACAGGCAGGCGTTCTAACCAACTGAACTACCGCTCCNAATTTCTTGGTGGGCGCTACAAGACTTGAACTTGTGACCCTCGCCTTGTAAGGGCGATGCTCTCCCAACTGAGCTAAGCGCCCAAAAAAAATGCCCGAATCGAATCAGGAAACGGGCATATTATACTTCGAAAAAATCTGATTAGTTAACAGATTCCTTTAATAATTTTCCTGCTTTAAATGCAGGTGCATTTGATGCTGAAATTTGAATTGCGGCACCTGTTTGTGGGTTACGACCAGTGCGCGCTGCACGTGCTCTAACTAAAAAACTACCGAAACCTGTAATGCCGACTGAGTCACCACTTGCCAATGCGCTAGAGATCGCACTTGTTGTTGCCTCTAAAGCGCGAGCAGCATCTGCTTTAGAAAGACCTGAGTTATCAGCGATTGCTGAAACTAAATCTGATTTATTCATTTGTTAACTCCTTAATTTTGAAAAGAATTTATATTAAACCTACAAAATATAATTATTAGGTTCAATTTGATTATCCATTTATAAACCCTTGTGTCAAGGGACATTCANCAANAATTAAAATAAATAATTGAGATACAAAACCCTGGAAAAAATTAATTTTATAATGTTTTTAATTGAACTAAGAAATTTTGATTCCAAACTTCAGGAGTTATTTCACCGATATGTTTATAAACAATTAATCCATCTTTATTGATTAAAAAAGTTTCTGGGGTTGCGTAAACGCCAAGCTCCATTCCAATTCTTCCTTCTGGGTCAAAAATAATTTCATCGAAGGGATTGCCCATTATCTCTAGATACTTCTGACCATCTTTTTTTTGATCTTTGTAGTTAATGCCAATTAACTGAAAACTTTCATTTTTAGCTATGTTCATAATCATTTGATGCTCCTTCCTGCAGGTAGCACACCACGATGCCCAAACATTCACGAGGGTTAACTCGTTATCCATCAAATCATTTAATTTAACTTTTTCATTCGTATAAAAATCTTTTCCTTCGAGTTCTGGAAGCATCTTCCCAACAAGAGGTGATGGAAGTTTATTTGGATTTGAATTAAGACTTAAGAATAAAAAAATTCCAATGATTATNAATATTACTAGAGGTATTATTTTTTTCATTGCTCAGAACTTGAGATTTCTAGAGCAGCAGCGACCTCTGGGGGCATATAATTTTCATCATGTTTTGCTAAAACCTCTGAAGCTNNAAAAGTATTTGTACAAGTCAATCCAACACATTTTTTTAACATTGAACCTGAGGCTACAACGCCTTGACCCTCTCTAAAAAGGTCGGGTAGTATTCCTTCATAAGCAACTTCAATTGTTTGATTATTATCAGTGACTGAAAAAGTAACCACCATTCCATCCCTAATGACACTATCAGTCTCAACAAGACCGCCCACCCTAAAACTTTTATCATCNGGAGCCTTCCCATTAACAATATCAGACGGCGTATAAAAATATAACAAGTTTTCACTAAAAGCCTTAATTCCTAAATAGCCTGCCAAGAACACTCCAGACACTAAGAGTCCAACCAGTATCATTCGGTTCTGTCTTTTAGTCATTGNTTAATTGAAAATTTATTCTTGAGAGACAAAATAGTNCTCTTATGATTNCGCTTAGCATTGATAAAAAGAGTTATAACTGTTAACGCAGAGATGCCATAAGCAAGCCAAACATAAAATGCATACTTCCCATAAGGAAGAAAAGAAAAATACTCAACCATAGTCATAGTACTACTCCACTGACTTCTTCTTTGACCCAGCGTGAATTTTGCTCACGAATCAGAACCTCTGTCCTTGCTTTAATTGAAACAAGAAGTGCATAAAGAAAAATTGATGCTAAAAACATTATGGCAAGTGCAATTTGCATATCTGGATCTTTTAAACCACCGGTGCCGACAGAATAACCCTGGTGAAGAGTATTCCACCACTTGACTGAGTAATGAATAATTGGTAGATTGATTAAACCAACGATAGCAAGTATAGAGCTCGATTTTGCCGCAGTNCGNGGATTGTCAAATGCACTATTTAGGGACATGTAAGCTAAATATAAAAATAACAATATTAGCTCAGAGGTTAATCTAGCATCCCATACCCACCATGCTCCCCACATTGGCTTACCCCAAACGGCCCCAGAGGTCAATGCAATAATTGTAAAAGCAGCTCCGATTGGCGCTGAAACCTTTGCAACTACTTCAGCCATTTTAATTTGCCAAATGAGTCCGATACCCCCCGCGATTGCCATAATTGCATAAATCATCATTGACAAGATAGCGCTTGGAACATGAATGAATATTATTCTATACCCATCTCCCTGCTGATAATCAGCNGGTGAAACAACCAGAGACCAATATAGGCCAACCAATAATAAACTGATAAACGGCCAAAAAAACCANGGNNTAAGNCTAGAACAGGTCCCATAAAAAACTTTNGGGGAGGCCTGCNTTTGNATCCANTTCCACATAANTAAATGCAGTTACAAAAAAGAGATTTATTTTAATGATTTTTGAGCTACATTGTTTCGTAAATATATCGGCTCAGGTAGCTCAAAATTGGCACTTTCCCCCTTAATGAATGACTCTAATGCTAAATCTATTAAACTAGATGATTCTGGATAAATTGAGAGGTCAGTTTTAGTTACACTTGAAGCAGCACTCAGTTGATCGCCATAGACATTCCAGCCCGTTCCAACACCAATGAAATTGCTATCGAGACTGTCCACATCGTCAGGATTGCAAATTCGTAATTTACTAATTTCTCCCTGAGTATAAACGGCCCAATAAACCTCTCCCATTCTAGCATCAAGAGCTACAGCTATTTTTTCAGATTTAAGAATTTGTGAAGCCCTATATCCAAGNAACTCAAGTGTTGAAAATCCTATCGTTGGAATATTACAAGACATGGATAGTCCTTGAACAACGCCAACACACATTCTCACACCAGTGAATGCGCCCGGACCTTTAGTAAAGATAATTGAATCAACATCTTTTATTTGTTTTCCNGCTTCATGAAAAACCTCATCACAGAGTTTNAGNATATGNCCAGAACTTTTTTGAACACCAGANAAAACNCGACTCACTCTAGACCCAGANGTNANTAAAGTGACCGATGCAATTTCTGTACAGGTATCTATCGCAAGTAAATTCATCAANATATTTTTTTATAGTTTTCATGCATCNTCAAAATCATCTTAACGCGCCCATNAAGTCTATCAGGATAGTTTATAGGATTATAGTAAGAAGGCCCTTTAAGTAAGGCAACAAGTATTGCCATTTNCTCTAGACTCAAATCAATAATATCTTTGTTAAAGTAATAATAGCTTCCACTGGNAAAGCCATGGTAGGCCATATCTCCTTTTTGGGCTAAATATACCGTATTCATATACCTCTCAAGAATAAATTCTTTATCGTAAGACAACTCTAGAAGTATTGACATCAATGCCTCTTCAGATTTTCTGGAAAAGGTTTTCTCCCTTGAAAGAAGTGTATTTTTAATTAACTGCTGTGTAATTGTGCTCGCACCCCTGAGCGCTTTACCCTCAAATAAATATCCATAGACAACCCTTNTAATCTCTTTAAAATCAACACCNTGATGATAGAAATAGGATTGGTCTTCTACAAGNAGAAGCATGTTGATAAGCTCTCGAGGGTAATCATTAAAAGAGTAGTTGATCTGGGTGACATTTTTTGANACNTTTATCTCAGCTGAAAATTGAGACTTTACTTTATTATTTAGATAGAACAAATAAGCTGTAAAGATAAATATAACTATTAAACATATTCTCTTTATCCAGAATTTATTCATTAATTGCATTTTTTATCTCTTTGATAGTTTGAGTATCAGTANTTTTNACATTTTGACTAAAAATAGAGCAAGATGAATGAAGCCAGCNAAAATCACAATCAGTTAGAATTGCCTTTATATTTTGAGAATTTATGCCGGACCCCGGCATNATTTCAATTCTCTCAGATGCTTTTTTATGCATCGCTTTTAAAACTTCTAAGCCTTCAATAGCAGTCTGAGAGCCGCCAGAAGACAAAATCGTATCAAAACCAAGATTAATTGCAACCTCAACTGCTTCGATAGTATTTGGAATAGTGTCTACGGCACGATGTAAAGTCTTTTTAAAGCCATGACTATGACTAATTAATTCTTTTAAAAATACCTCATCAAGCTCACCATTCGGNAGTGTAGCTCCAAAAACTATCCCATCTAAATTATAAGAGCGAGCTTTATCAATATCGTCTAACATTTGATTCAGGTCCTCATCTGAGTATACGAAATTACCTTTTTTGGGACGGATCATCACTCTAGCAGGAATATTAATTTTTGAAGCATACTTCATCAATTCATCAGATGGTGTCAACCCACCATACTTTAATGAGCTACAAAGCTCAATTCGATCTGCATTTCCATTAACACAGGCCTCTAGACCAGAGATGCTATCGATACAGACTTCTAGTTTGGATGTCATAANTCAAAGTTTATATTAATGTTAATCAAAATACGATAAGAAGAGCAAATAATTGATAAGTATAGAATAACTAGTATAAAATACCCACTTCCTTGCTTGACCAGCACATGTTGGCAAGCTTTTTTAATCCATAAGGAGATGTTAATGAGACATTATGAAATAACTCTCATTGTTCACCCTGATCAAAGTTCTCAGGTTACAACAATGATTGAAAAGTACAAAGAGCTAATCACCTCGGGTAAAGGTATTGTTCACAGAAATGAGGACTGGGGTCGTAAGCACCTAGCCTANCCAATCAANAAAATTTATAAAGCGCATTACTTAATGATGAATGTTGAGTGTGATAAAGATACACTTGATAAATTAAACTATAACTTTCGCTTCAACGATGCCATCCTAAGGAACCTAATCATTTCCAAGTCTGAGGCTGTCACTGAACCATCAATTATGGTTGCAGAAGCTGATAAAGATAAAGTTAAAGATCAAGGCAAGGATAAAGCCAAAGATCAAAACTCAGATAAGAAATAGGAGATTGTAATGGCAAAAAAACAAGTTACTAAAAGACGTAAATTTCAAATCCCTATAAACCGTTTTTGTCGTTTTACAAAAGCTGGTTTCAAAGAGATTGACTACAAGGATGTCGAAATACTACTTAAGAATATNGATGATAGTGGAAAAATTACGCCATCAAGAATAACTGGCACTTCAGCAAAGTTTCAAAGACAATTGACGACTGCGATNAAAAGAGCTAGATTCTTAGCGCTAATCCCTTACACCGATAAACATAAAAAATAGGAGACCTTATGCAAGTAATTTTATTAGAAAAAAATGAAAAACTAGGNAACCTTGGAGACATAGCAAACGTCAAGTCAGGNTATGCTCGNAACTACTTAATACCNCANGGAAAAGCTAAGCCTGCCAACAANGCTAACATGGCTGTTTTTGAAACAATCCGTGCAGAACTTGAAGCAAAAGAAGTTGCTGCATTATCAGATGCTGAGGCAAAAGAATTGGCAATGAAAGATGTTGTTTGTACAATATCTGCTAATGCCGGAGAAGAAGGTAAACTCTATGGCTCTGTCAGTACTACGGAAATTGCTGCCAATCTTCTTGAGCAAGGTTTNGANGTTGAAAAACGTGATATTAATATGCCAGAAGCAATCAGAAATACAGGTGAATATGAAGTGACAGTTTCTCTTTACGCTGAAGTTGTTGTNCCAGTACAAATTATTGTTATTGCTGCGACTGAAACAGAATAAGTTAATCCAATTCACTTATGTGAGTTAAAATAAAAAGCCCTCTTTGAGGGCTTTTTATTTTTCTAAAATGTGACAATGGATATTGATAACCCTAAAATACCGCCTAACTCAGTAGACTCCGANCAGTCTGTTCTTGGCGGGCTACTTCTGCACAATGAATCCTGGGATAGCATCGTTAACATTCTTAGCTCTGACGACTTCTATCAAACCTCACATCGCATCATCTATGATGCAATAGTCACGCTTCTAGAACACGACAAGCCAGCTGATATACTAACAGTCAAAGAACAAGTCATTAAATCTCANGANGANGATTCGATAGGAGGTTTTACCTACTTAGCTCAAATAGCTGAAAACACTCCTAGTGTGTCAAATATTGAGGCTTATGCCAAACATGTTCGTGAACTCTCAATCTTCAGACAGCTCATAAAAATTGGTAAGGAAATGGCTGATAATGCCTTTAGTCCAAAAAACATTGAAGTTAATGACCTTCTTGATTTATCTGAGAGAAAAATCTTTGAAATAGCGGAGCAAGTCAGTCGNAACAAACAAGAGATTACCAATGTAAAAGATATCATCAAAGATGTTGTCAATCGTGTCCATGAAATGCAGGAGTTAAAAGGCTACAAGGGAGCTGAAACTGGCTTTTCTGAATTCGACAAGTTAACTTCAGGNCTCCAGAATGGAGACCTTATTATTATTGCTGGAAGGCCTAGTATGGGTAAAACAGCTCTCTCAATGAATATTGTTGAGCACGTTGCCATTCACAATTCTACGCCCGTAGCAGTATTCAGTTTAGAGATGCCAACCGAGCAATTGGTCATTCGAATGATTTCTTCCTTTGGAAGAATTGACTCTAGTAAGTTGAGAGATGGCGACATGTCTGAGATTGATTGGAACAGTTTTAATCATGCAGTCAGGGCCTTTGAAGAAAATACAATTCTAATCGATGAAACGCCTTCAATAACCCCTACTGAAATAAGGGCAAAATGTAGAAGACTCAAAAGAAGATACCCTGACCTAGGCCTCATCATGGTCGATTATCTACAACTCATGACAGTCCACGGCAAGTCAGAGAATCGTGTTCAGGAAATTTCTGAAATTTCTCGCTCATTAAAGGCACTTGCAAAAGAAATTAATGTTCCAGTCATTGCTCTATCCCAGCTAAATCGAGGTGTTGAATCTCGAACTAAAACTGGCAAAGGCAGAATTCCTCAGATGGCCGATCTTAGAGAATCCGGATCCATTGAGCAAGATGCCGANATTATTGGGTTTATCTATAGAGATGAGGTTTATCATGATGATGCGTATACCAATCCTGAGGAGATTGGAAAGGCAGACCTAAGAATTGCTAAACATAGAAATGGAGCCACNGGCAACATTAAGCTTGCCTTTGTAGGTCAATACTCCAGATTTGAAGATTTAGCTTTTGAAGATCGATTCCAAGGCGTCAATGATGANCAAATGGATGCCTCATACATCAACAACATGACTAATTTTGACCAGGGTGATTTTTAGAGTTTCATAAAATACGAGAATTTCAAACAGATTTAGTATGAACCTTGTTAGTCAATAATCTAAGTGTTAATTTAATGATGAATGATCAGATCCAAACCAAACGCATTTATAATCAACAGAGAGTAACTTACTCGAATTTATATGAGATTTTTGAACTAAACTTTAAAAAAATTTCAAGACTTGTACCATTTCTCCCATCAATCAAAGAGGATTTTGTTGGNATTAAGAGNCCATCAAATGACCTCCACCTTATCTGTCATGAAAAGTCTCCATATACTGGGACATATACACTAACTCATCAAAATATATCCTCAGAAATAGTTATCAATCGTCCCGATATTCAATTCAAAATTTATTTTGATGCAAAGCTATTAGAGGTTACCTCAATATGCAANGAAACAAGAATCAATTCCAATCACCCTTTAATCAATGATTGTAGTGACTTATCCTTCCAACTAGAGCTTAACATCTTCATGTTAAGATGGCTTGATTATTGTTTGAATAGGTACAATGGAGCAGAATGGGTAACAAGAAAATAACTTCTGAAAACACAAAACTGGTTATTGCTATATCCTCAAGAGCACTATTCAACCTTGATCATTCCCATAAGATATTTAAAGAAAAGGGAATCGATGCNTATGCCAAACATCAACAAAAAAATGAGCATGTTGTTTTAGAGCCAGGAGTAGGCTTTACACTTGTTAAAAAATTATTAAAACTTAACAGTAAAAAAACGCCAATTGATGTCATTCTGCTATCCAGAAATAGTGCTGANACTGGTCTTAGAATATTTAACTCAATTGAGCATTATGATCTTAATATTTCAAGGGCTGCGTTTACTCGTGGGGAGAGCACTCACCCTTTTGTAGGAGCTTTTGAAGCTGATTTATTTTTATCAAGTAACTACAACGATGTTCAGAAAGCACTCCAATCAGGTTACGCTGCAGCCTCNATCGTAGANTCAAAATCTAATNATAGTCACCCATCTCAATTAAGGATCGCTTTTGATGGGGATGCTGTCATATTTTCTGATGAAGCTGAAAGAATATTTCAAGAGAAAGGNCTAGAGGCTTTTCATGAAAATGAAATCCTATCTGAAAAAATTGAGTTAAAAGCAGGCCCNTTCAAATCATTTTTAGTTTCTCTGCAAAAAATTCAATCAACATTTCCAGAAGAGAATAATCCAATTAGAACGGCTTTGGTTACCGCAAGATCGGCTCCATCGCATAGAAGAGTTATTCATACTATGCGGGAGTGGGGCATTCGGATTGACGAGTCATTCTTTTTAGGTGGCCTNGANAAAGGAGTCTTTCTAAAACAATTTGCAGCAGACATATTTTTTGATGATCAGCAACAACATTGTGAATCTGCATCTCAATATGTCCCTACAGGNCACGTNCCGAGCGGAATAAAAAATAGCTAAGGTTTGTAGAACTTAATTATTGCAAGGACTCAAAGTTAGATTTAATTGGTAAAATACTTTTAATTACATTTTTAAGATAATAAATGTCAAAAAANATTCAAGCTATTCGTGGAATGAATGATCTTCTTCCTGCAGATTCAAATATCTGGAGTTTTTTAGATAGCACTATCAGCAATCTTCTTATCTCTTATGGCTATAAATATTGCCGAACTCCAAACGTTGAGAGTACAGAAACTTTTTCAAGAGCCATTGGTGAGGTAACTGATATTGTTGAAAAAGAAATGTACACGTGGAAGGATAATAATGGTGACTCACTTACCCTAAGACCTGAAGGGACAGCAGGTGTTGTAAGAATGATGATTGAGCATAATTTACCAAGAGAGGGAATTCAAAAAGTTTNTTATAATGGCCCTATGTTTAGGCATGAGCGACCTCAAAAGGGAAGATACCGTCAATTTCACCAGGTTGGTGCTGAAGTTTTTGGGGCTTCTGATGCGAAAATTGATGCTGAGTTAATCTCAATTACTCACTCTCTATGGAAAAAATTAGGCATTGATGCTGTACTGGAAATCAACTCTCTAGGCTCTGCGGAAAGTCGCGCCACTTANAGAGAAACATTGACGGAATACTTTAATGATAACAAAGANCAACTAGATGAGGACAGTCTCAGGCGCTTAACAACAAACCCACTGAGAATTTTAGACAGCAAAAACAAGGACCTAGAAAGTTTAATTTCTAGTGCTCCAAAAATGATTGATCATCTTGATGATGACTCAAATCATCACTTTAATGCTTTAAAGAAATACTTAGAGAGCCTTAATATTTTATACAAGGTCAACCCAAAACTCGTTAGAGGGCTTGACTACTATAACCAAACTGTTTTCGAATGGATTTCAAATGACCTAGGCTCTCAAGGAACAATTTGTGGNGGTGGAAGATATGATGGACTCGTAGAAAAAATGGGTGGCAATCCTACCCCTGCAATTGGATTTGCTATGGGTTTGGAGCGAATAGCTCTTCTCATTGAAGACAAGTCTGATCAATTAATTAGCAAGAGGCCTCATTTGTATTTTGCGTCAATCGGANACAGCGCCCGCATTGAATCTATGATTCTTTCAAAGAAAATTCTTGAAACTCTNCCCAACATAACGATTACTAATGATTTGGGCATTGGCAACCTAAAAAGCCAAATGAAAAAAGCAAATAAATCTGAAGCTGACTTCGCCATGATTCTTGGAGAAGAAGAATTATTAGANGGCCTTATTAGTATAAAGCCCTTAAAAGGCCAAGGAGTTCAGCAATCAATTAAACTTGAGGGTATCATTCACCATCTTCAGGAGATATTATGAAAAACTTTATAGAAATTAGCGACTCAGAAGAAGAGCAGGTCGACAAGATTAAAAAATGGTGGGATGCCAATGGCAAACAAATCATTGCGGGTGCAGTTCTAGGTCTTGCAGGTATCTTTGGCTGGAATTCATATGTTGATTATCAAGATAGTCAGGCTTTAAATGCCAGAACGCTATACTTGNGCTATGCTTCAGACTCAGCCAATGTTGGCGCTTACGACAAACTGATTAAAGACCACCCTTCTAGCACTTATGCAGACCAGGGCACCCTATTGATGGCTAAATATTTGTTTGATGCTGGTAATTACTCTCTAGCGCTAGATGCCATTAAGCCTTTAACGACAAGAGAAAATTCTGTTATTGCTTCGACAGCAATTTTACGAACAGCCTCGCTTTACTTGGAACTTGGGCAGCATGAAGAAGCTCTATCCGTTCTCAATATANAGAATGTAGAGGGTTTTTCAGGATTATTTTACAATCTTGCTGGAGATGTGTATCTAGATCTAGGAAACATAGAAGAAGCCAAAAATAATTACGCACTAGCGATTGAAAATATAACTGAAAACTCAAGCCTTACTCAATTAATTCAGATCAANNTGGACGATCTGAGTTAACAACACTTCTGGTTACTTATTGTGAGCTATCCTATCATTTCTCTGGTTGGCAGGCCTAATGTTGGCAAGTCGACACTATTTAATCGTCTAAGTAATTCTAGGCAAGCCCTCGTCTCAGATTTTGAAGGACTAACTAGAGACCGTCAATATGCAAACATCGAGCTAGAGAATGGAATTTATTGTTCTATTGTCGATACTGGCGGCCTAACTAATGAGAATTCAATCATAGATACGGGCATTCATAGTCAAGTAATAAATGCGCTAAACGAGTCCGATGTCATATACTTTATTGTTAGTAATAAAGATGGNGTCACTTCCTTAGATTTAGATATTTCAGCTCAACTAAGAAAGCTAAAGAAAAACATTGTCTTAGTTTGCAACAAAGCTGAAGGTTTAAATAAAACCGCAGCATCAGAATTTTATGAGCTTGGATTAGGTGACCCCACACTTATTTCAGCAGAACATAACCAAGGCATTCCTGGCCTAATAGAAAAAACAATCCCACTCCTACCTGAAGCTGTTAAGGTGGAAAAACCTGAACTAGACGGAATTGCAGTTGCTGTTCTNGGNAGACCTAATGTTGGAAAATCAACTCTAATAAATAGAATTTTAGGAGAAGAAAGAGTCATGGCAGTTGACCTGCCTGGNACCACCCGAGATTCAATATTTATACCTTTTGAGCGGGANGGNCAGCANTACACACTAATNGATACAGCTGGTATAAGACGNAAAAGAAGTGTTAGTGAAAAAGTNGAAATTTTTAGTATTATAAAAGCTAAAGATGCTATAAATGANTCGCATGTCGTTATTTTAGTATTGGATGCCCACGAAGGAGTCACNGAGCAAGATGCAACACTCTTAGGGCTAATTGCCGACAAAGGAAGAGCTTTACTAATAGTAATCAACAAATGGGATGGCTTAGATGATTATCAAAAAAGTGAAGTCAAAAGAAAGCTTGATATAAAACTATCTTTTGTAAATTACGCCACAGTTCATTTCATTTCTGCACTCCATGGATCAGGCGTTGGTAAATTATTNTCACCTATTAAAAAATCCTATNAGAACGCAGGTGGCAGATTTCCAACCTCACTTCTAAATCGAATATTAGAACAAGCAAACAACACACACCGACCTCCTCCAGTCGCTGGAAAAAGAATGAGGCTAAAATTTGTGAATCAATCTGACATTTTTCCGCCCACTTTGATCTTCCATGGTAACCACGTTCAAAACGTCCCAAATAGTTATGAACGCTTTTTAAAGAATTTTTTTATTACAGCCCTTAAATTAACCAATACCCCTATTAAAATTCAATATAAAAGCGGTGATAACCCATTTAAAGATAAAAAAAATATTCTATCTGCACGCCAAATTCAAAAGAAGAAACGACTGATGAAGTTTGTCAAAAAGAAATAAAATCTCAATTCTAAATTAAAATTGAATCTTTAAAACCTTTGTGCTGAAAACTCATTAATTGAAATGGGTGGTTTTTTTTCTTTGATTATTGACTCTACAATTTCTGCAGTAATTGGNGCCAGTGTAAGACCTATATGGCCGTGACCAAAAGCATAAACAATATCATTACCCTTTCTAGAGGCTGAAATGACAGGCTTACTATCTGGGATTGATGGCCTAAACCCCAGCCATGACCTACTTGATTTTCCTAAACCTGGAAAATAATTTAATGCACCCTTCTCAAGATGACTAATTCTATGCNTAGAAATCTGAGGACTCAATCCGCCAAGTTCTACAGTGCCAACAACCCTTAATCTTCCTGACATTGGAGACATATAAAAACCGCCATCAGCAGAACAGCATGGTCTACATAGGAGTGGTTCCTTCATATCATATTCAACATGGTATCCCCTCTCAACATCTAAAGGTATGTTATCGCCAGCTTGTNTTGCAAACTTCTTAGAAAAAGCACCTGCGGATATAACNAAATGTTTTGATAATATTTTAGATTTATCATCTAAAGTTATTTTGACACCATTATTCGATCTTTCTATATTTTGAGCAGTCTGCCTAATAACTTGACATCCTTTTTCAATACAAGCATCTAACAATAGTTTCATCATTTTTCCAGGATCGTTCATATAAGCACANTCTGGAAAATAGGACGCACCACCCTCAGTTAAATTTATATTAGGCTCCAACTTGTTAAGCTCTGAAGGATTCAACATTTGTGCATTCAAACCTAAAGTTTTTCTNTGATTAATATCTTTTAAACCAGCATCATAGATTGATTTTGATTTATATATATAAATACTTCCATTAGTATTTAGAAGTGAACTGCCATTTATTTGACTTGCNAGCTCTTCCCAGCGAAGCCTTGAGTTNACTAATATTTTAGCAATCGATTGAGCATTTTTTGCAGCCTGTTTTGGCATCGATTGATACAAGAATTTTATTAACCAGGGAGCGAGNGNGAGAAATTCAGAGCGTTTAATTGCTATAGGACTATTTTTATTAAATAAAAGTGAAGGTAATCTTTTTAGCANGTCTGGTGAGCCAATCGGAAGTACTGCATATTCTGCAATAGTGCCTGCATTTCCATATGATGTTCCAGATCCTGGTTTTTCGGGATCGATAAGAACAACTTCTCTTCCTGAGNTAAGCATCCTTAGAGCAACAGAAAGTCCTATAACACCACCACCCAAAACAACAATATCAGTTTTTTCCATCTAAAAAAATCCCAATATTAAATAAAAAGACCTAAAAACTTAGGAAAGTATTAAATTATGCGCTTCCTTTGCTGCATTAATAAAGCNTTCAAAGAGTGGATGACCATCTCTTGGCGTTGAGGTAAATTCAGGATGAAACTGGCAAGCAACAAACCAAGGGTGGTCAGTAATTTCTACCATTTCAACAAGTGATCCATCATTTGACCTTCCTGATACAGTCAGTCCAGCCGCTTCAATTTGTGAGATTAACTTATTGTTCACCTCATATCTGTGACGATGCCTCTCGGTAACTTTTTGAGAACCATAAATCTTTTGAGAATAACTCCCTTGAACAAGTGTGCACTCTTGTCCTCCAAGTCTCATAGTGCCGCCCAAATCTGAATCGGTATTTCTCTTCTGAGTATCGCCATTTTCATCCTGCCACTCGGTTATAAGCCCGATAACTGGATAAGCCGTATTTTCATCNAACTCAGTACTNTTTGCTCCTTTCATATTNGCCTTATGACGNGCATACTCAATGACAGCAACTTGGAGACCTAAACAAATTCCTANAAANGGAATATTGTTCTCTCGCGCAAATTGAACAGCCTTAATCTTACCCTCTATTCCTCTTATACCAAAACCACCCGGCACTANGACTGCACTCATTTTACTCAAGCTTTCAGCACCATTTTTTTCAACCTCCTCAGAGTCAAAATAATGGATATTCACTTTAGTTTGGGTATGAACTCCAGCATGGATGAGTGCTTCTGAAAGAGATTTATAAGATTCGGTTAAATCCATATATTTGCCTACCATTGCAATGTCAACGCTATGATTTGGCCTTTCCANCTTTGAAACAACATTTTTCCATTCTGACAAATCTGCTTTTGCACATTTAAGNCCTAATTTTGAAACAACGACNTCATCTAAACCTTGGTTATGAAGGTCTTCAGGAACCTTATAAATAGTATCTTTNTCTAGNGAAACAAATACTGAATCTTCAGCAACATTTGTAAATAAGGCAATTTTTTTTCGATCTGAGTCTTCTAGTTGATGTTCTGATCGACAAATGAGAATATCNGGCTGAATTCCTATTCCTCTGAGCTCCTTAACTGAGTGTTGAGTGGGTTTTGTTTTTAGCTCTCCAGCAACCTTGATGTATGGAAGGAGTGTTAAATGGATGAATATAGTATTTTCACGCCCCAATTCGAGACTCATCTGCCTTATGGCTTCCATGAATGGTAATGATTCAATGTCACCAGCAGTACCTCCAATTTCAACTAGGGCAATATCAGCTTCTTCAGCCCCCTCTTTCATTAATTTTTTTATCTCATCTGTAATGTGAGGAATAATTTGAACAGTCGCGCCCAAATAGTCCCCTTTTCTTTCTCTTTCAATGACATTTTCATAAACTCTGCCAGCAGTAAAGTTATTCTTTTTGCCTAGCTTAGNTCGAACAAATCTCTCATAGTGTCCNAGGTCTAAATCAGTTTCAGCTCCGTCATTAGTAACAAAAACCTCGCCATGCTGAAATGGACTCATCGTTCCAGGGTCGACATTGATGTAAGGATCTAACTTGAGAAGAGTAACATTCAGGCCACGAGTTTCAAGGATTGATGCTAACGAAGCGGAGGCTATTCCTTTACCTAAAGAAGAAACAACACCGCCAGTTATAAAGATGTATTTTGTCATGTAAAACTAACAAAGTTTGAAATAGNTATGATACNNAAATTTGTGTAGAATATGGGCACATCCAAACAAACAAATGAAGATGGGTTATAGACAATTCGTAAAGAGGCTCTTTCCATACCTCAAAAACCATTTAGGAAAATTAGCTTTCACTTCAATAATGATGGTTTTTGCGACTTTGTTGGAGACAGCCATACCTGAAATTACAGGTCAAATAGTTGACACATTATTTTCTAGCAATCGTTCTAGTAATGCAGCATTTTCTTACTCTGTTATCTTATTTTCAGTTATTGCATTAAGTTCATTATTTGCATTAATCTCTATCAGTGCTAGCTCTTGGATCTCTAATAAAGTAATTATGGATTTAAGGGTCAATATGTTTACCAAATTACTTAGACTTCCAAAATCTTACTTTGATAAGAATACTACGGGAGAAACACTATCAAAACTTACTTTTGATGTTGAACAAATCTCCGCTGCAGCATCTACTATTTGGCTTGAATTTATTAAATCTTCCTTCACAGTAATAATTCTGACGGGCTACTTATTTTATAAAAGCTTTCTATTAAGCCTTAGCCTGTTAGTTCTTCTTCCACTGGTCTATTTGGCCGTAAAATTTTCTACTTCCAGAATTAGGAAAGGTTCGGCCAGAGTTCAAGAATCAATGGGCAAAATGACCCATCTATTGGACGAAAATATCTCAGGTAATGATTTGATCAAAATATATCAAGCGCAAAATAGTGAAAGTAATAAATTTTTTAACATTATTAACACGATTCGCCAGCAAAGATTTAAAGTTGATATGGCAGGTGGGCTTAACACTTCCATTGTTAATGTTCTTATAGGCTTGTCTTTAGCATGCGTTGTTTATTTCTCATCGACTTTTTTGACAATGAGCGCAGGAGATTTTTTAGCCTACTTTACGGCAATGGGCATGCTAGTAAAACCAGCAAAAACACTGATAAATATTAACAAACCTCTTCAGCAGGCCATAGTAGCTGGAAAAAGCGTATTTAGACTGATTGATGAAGACCCTGAAAGTAATCAGAGCACAAAGTCAATTGATTCAATTTCTGGTGATATATGTTTTAATAATGTTAGTTTTTCTTATGACAATATAAAGTCTTCATTAAATAATATTAATTTAACGATAAAAAAAGGAGAAACCATTGCTTTGGTAGGTTCTACCGGCAGTGGAAAAACTACAATTGTCAATCTATTAACGCGCTTTTATAATCCAACAAGTGGAAACATTTTAATCAATGATGAAGATATTATTTCTTTTGAACTAGAGTCCTACAGATCTAATTTCTCATATGTGGATCAGAATGTCCGCCTATTCAATGACACGATTAGTGGAAACATTGCATTTGGACAAAAAGAGACAATGCCAATGGACTTAATTATTGATGCCGCAAAAGTTTCTAATTCAATAGAGTTTATTGAAAAACTAGATAACAAGTTTGACTCTAATATCGGCGAGGATGGTGTAACTCTATCGGGCGGTCAACGTCAAAGACTTTCAATAGCAAGAGCTATTGCAAAAGATAGCCCAATATTAATTCTTGATGAAGCAACTTCTGCACTTGACTCTGCCACAGAAAAACTGGTTCAGTCAGCTATCGATAACATGCAAAAAGATAGAACTACAATTATTATTGCTCACCGATTAAGTACAATTCAAAATGCTGATCGNATTNTTGTTTTAAAAGATGGAGAAATNATTGAACAAGGAANTCATTCAGAGCTAATTAAAGCCTCAGGTGAGTATTCAAAATTAATTCAACAACAAACTTAAAAAAATTTAAAAACTATTTTGCTTTCATTCTCTCAAGTGCTTTAGATGAATCAAGAACACTTCTTACTTTCTCAGAGGCTGAAAGCAAAGATTTTTCTCTTCCCAAATGCCAAAGAATCAAACTTGCTGAGTAAACTAGGCCATCATAAAACATCCCTTTATCTCCTGATAAGGCCTCTAATCCAAGATTAGAAACATATTTCGCCAAAGAACTTTGTTGTGCACTACCCTCAAGTTTTTTTGGGACACCTATAGCTCGTAGTTCTTGTATGACTCCAATTTTCTTAGGGTCTATATCAACTTTATCCTTTTCAACTCCTTCATAATAAGAGTACATGAGTCCTTTTTGCCTAAGTGATGGCACAATACCGCCCTCTACGCCTCTAATCAAAAGACTACTTGAAAATCCAGAGCGCTGAGCAAGTGAAGCATAAATTGGGGGATAGGGTTTGTGAACATAGCCTAACACNGCATGAGTATTCACACCTCTTATCGGTCCAATCAAAGACTCAACTGTATTTAAAACAGTTCTCTTTATAATTTTATTTCTCAGTGGCACAAGAGAATGAAGTACATTGCAATATTGACTTTGATCAACATAAGACCAACCAATTGATTCATCCTCAACTCTCTTTTTGGCGCTACCAGTATTTAAGTTAACATCGAAGTCTAGGGCTTGATAAATTTGTCGATGTGTTAGACCAAACTTTGGTGAAACTGAATTTAAACCGTGAATAACAGTCGGAATTCCTAGTTCAGCGAGAAGTGGCGGCAAAAAAGAAGAAATTGGTATAGTTCGGTTATAGCCACTATAAGGATCACCAAGATCAACTAGGTTTTCAACCGATGACTGCTCCTGATTCGTTAAGCCAATTAAAGCCATTAAAATACCTATATTTTCATCCATTGTCTCGCGCTTCATTCTCATCGCTATTAAAAATATTGCACTTTGAACTTCGTCAATCTCATTATTTAATATTGCCTCCATTGCCTGCTTTGACTCCTCCAAGCTAATACTTTTACTTAGCTCTGGGCCTGTAGCGATTCTTTGAATAATTGAATGCATTAACTCTTTAGAGTTCATTTATTTCTCTCATTTGAACAAAAACAAGTTTATCTTTAACTTTAACTGGATAGCGCACCAAAGATGGAATGTCTTCCTCTGAGCAGTTACCAGAGTTCAAGTTAAACTCATAACCATGAAGTGCACACCTAACGTTGCNGTCCTTTATGCATCCAAGGCTAAGATTGAATTCTTCATGGGGNCAACGATTANCAAAGCAATAGAATTGACTATCAACATTGGTTACAACTAGACTTACACCTTCAATTGAAATTTCCTTCATTAAACCTGGAGGTGGCGGAGATTCAAGGGTATTAAACCACATTAAGCGACAAATCTAGAAGAGCGTCCAGATTCTATTACTATCAAGTTGTTCTCTGCATTGAGAGAGTTGGGATTTATAGGTATTTGACTTATTCTCAACTTTCTTTGCAATAGAGATAAGCCAATCTTTATTTTCATAACTTTTCTTGTTGTATCCACCATGGCCTTCGTGGTATGCCAAGTATTGACGATAGGCATCCGTTTTACTAATCTTAGATCTAAGATTAGATTGATTTGCGTACCAACCAACAAAATCTACTGCATCAGAAAAATTATCCCTTTTGGCATCTTTTTTTCCAGTTTTGAGCTGGTACCACTCCCATGTAGCTTTTTTAGCCTGAGTGTATCCATAGGAATCGGTGGGTCTTGAGCCTGGGATAAANCCAAAAATTTTATTGCGCGGTGGTTTAGCTTTTGAAGCAAACCGAGACTCTTGATGGATAATTGCCAATTGCAAATGCATTGGCACTTTCCATTTTTCCTCACTTAGTTTGGCAGCACGGTACCAACTAACCTTCTCATCTAAAAGGCTACATACATTTGTGACTTCTCTTGCAGGCGTTGACAAACACCCTGAAATCGTAACCGCAACAAGNAATCCTAATACTAGAAGTTTTTTCATTTATCCAAAAAACACAAAGTAAGCAACAATCAATTGAAAGACCAACAAAACGCCAAACATTGCTTTAATGTCATTATCAGTGAGNGGTGCTGACTCCTCAGCCACTTTTTCTAATTTAACATCAACTGCAACCAATCCTTTTTCAGAGCTCTCAACTTTAAATTTAACTCTTGTATCACTTCTTAAACGAGACTTATTAAATACATTTTTTTGGTGAACAAAATACTTCTCACCATCATCACCTGTAATAAATCCATACCCCTTTGTGCCAAATTGGGCGACTATGCCCGTCATTTTTTTTGCCATTACACTCTCACTTTTTGCAGCAAATACACTGCTTTTTCAACAAAATCTACGCCAAGATTTTGAAACATTGGCTCGTTTTCAATATCATTAATACAATATAACTCACGACAATGAAAAGAACCTCTAAATAATTCATCGACCTCTGATTTGCTTACTGCAAAAGGTGGGCCAGATCTTTGATGCTGTGGATAGTTCAAAGTTAATAGTAACATCCGAACATCTAGAGATATTATATCACTTAAATGTTTCACATATTTTTGTCTTAATTCTTCATCTAGTGCAATTAATGATGCGCGGTCATATACTGCTTTAACTTCCTTTAAATGAATAAATTTCAAATCAAAATAATCACCACAATAAATTCTAATTCCATCGCCCTCATAAAGCTCAAATCCATCCACTTTTGATATGGAAAAAGATAAATTATTTTCTGTGAAAAACTGTTCTGCTGCAATGCTACTTATTTCTACGCCGATCACTTTTATTTTTTTTTCGAGCAGAAAAAACATGTCGTTAGTCTTTCCACAAAGGGGAACAAAAATAGTATCTCCAGAAGATAAATTTAACATCTCAAGATATTTGATAAGCTGCCTGTTGATTTGGTTGGCATGCCAGCCTATTCTATTGTTTTCCCACCTACTGATCCAATCAGTCATGCTTAATCCTTGTTATAATAAAACCAACCTTTGAAACGCTAAAACAAATGCATGATTTAAAATCATTTTAAACCATAATATATTTTTTACTATTTAAATGCAATCTAATATCATTAACATTAAACCATTCAATCTTATTTTCTTTTTATGAATCAAAGTGTTGGTGATTGGTCCAAATACCTTTCTAAGGAAAAAGAAAAAGATTACTTTATCTCACTCTACTCTTTTCTCAACTCTCGAATCAGTAATGAAATTTACCCTCCAAGAGGAAAATGGTTTAAGGCCTTTGAATATTCAAGTTTTAACTCTACAAAAGTGATTATTCTTGGACAAGACCCCTATCATGGCGATGGTCAGGCAGAGGGGCTTAGCTTTTCTGTTCCAAAGGGTATTACCATACCCCCCTCTCTCAGAAATATCTATAAGGAACTAGAATCGAACGATGTTAATTTTGCCAACCCAGGACATGGCAATCTTATCACTTGGGCTGAGCAAGGCGTATTACTACTTAACAGTGTTCTTACTGTAGAAAGACAATCTCCAGCCTCTCATGCGAACAATGGGTGGGAGATTTTTACTGATCATGTGATTAAACTCCTCAATGAGAATAAAGATAATTTAGTTTTTATACTTTGGGGTGCCTACGCTAATAAAAAATCTGAATTGATAGATGTCAGCAAACATTTAATACTCAGTGCACCACATCCATCACCGTTTTCTGCACATAAAGGCTTCTTTGGCAGTCAACATTTTTTAAAAACTAATAAATATCTTGAATCAACAAATCAAAAGCCTATTGACTGGAGAATACCTAAATGAAATTAATGATTGATGATGCTGTCTGGGGATTTAGTAAAATTTTTTCAGAATTTGGTGAAGTGGTGACACTTCCAGGGAGGCAGATTAATCGAGAGAGCTTACTAGATTGTGATGTGTTAATTGTTAGATCAAGAACAAAGGTGAATCAAGAACTATTAGAGGGAACTAAAATTTGTTTTGTTGGCTCAACCGTCGCAGGTCTTGACCATATTGATGAAACTTATTTATATGAAAATAATATTGCTTTCACATCTGCTCAAGGATGTAATGCTAATGCAGTCGCAGAATATGTGATCAGCGCATTAGCAAATCTTGCACATGATTATAGTTTTGACTTAACTGAGAAGTCACTTGGAATTATCGGGGTAGGTAATGTGGGTCGCAGACTAGACGTTAAAGCAAAGCAACTTGGAATAATTACCCTTCTTAATGATCCACCGCGTGAGCAGAAAGAAGGAACTAATGATTTTGTAAGTTTAGATAATGCACTTAATGCAGATATTGTAACCTTTCATACTCCTTTGACCTTCAAGACACCTTATCCGACTCATAATCTTCTTGGTAGTCACAACTTTAATCTTATTAATAAAGATACGATACTCATAAACGCTGCTAGAGGAGGCATCATTGATGAAGCTATTTGGGAAAAAATAAAAACCAAGGCTAACGTCATTGATTGTTGGGAGAATGAACCAAATATTAATCACACTCTTCAAGAGTCAGCATACTGGTCAACTCCACATATCGCTGGGCACTCAATCGATGCTAAGTTTATGGGAAGCTTTATGATCTACAAAGAGCTCTGTAAGTTCACTCAAAAACCGCTCAATAATGAAATTAAAATGCTAATTAATGCTGATTCAATGCTGATTGAAGAACAAACTCTTCATGAAACTCTTAATTCAATCTATTCTTTCAAGGATGATGATGAAGCAATTTCAGATATTTCAAAATTTGAAGACTATCGCCGCCATTATCCTGAGCGCTACGAGTGGCGCCACTTTAACACTCAATTTGAATTACCAAAAAATATAAAATTATTTTAAAATTTACTTTAACTGATTTTATCAGACTAGTGAGCTTACGTATTTAGCCAGCATTGAGAGTGAGGTTACTACTATTAATAGTCGAATCACTTTAGTGTTCGCCTTCAACAAGTAGTGAGTCCCAAAAAAAGAACCGATAAATTGCCCTAGCATCATAATTAGCCCTATAAGAAAAGCAATGTGTCCAAAAGTTAAAAAAACAACAAGCCCTGCAATATTGGATGCAAAATTAAGTGGCTTTGCTAGAATTGTAGCTTGAATTATTTCTAGTTTTTTAAGCATCACTCCCGTCATTACAAAAAAAGAACCAGCCCCAGGTCCAAACATTCCATCATAAAAACCTACTACAGGAACAGCATATGAATCAAACTTTTTATTAGATTTAGAATTGATACTAATTGATTTAGGTTTAGGAGAAATAATAAAATATATCGCAATAACAAAAAGGACAATTGGAATTACAAATGAAAGCACCTGTGTATCAATAAACTGAACTATAATGCCGCCAATAACTGAGCCAACGAAAGATGCGAGCATTAATTTTTTGACTGAATGCCAATCTAACTTTTTTTTGCGAAAGAGTATAAAAGTAGCAATACCAGTACCCATACTCCCTTGAAACTTATTCGTTCCTAAGACGTAAATTGGAGGAATGCCGCTTAATAAAAGTGCAGGTACTGCAAGCAAACCTCCTCCCCCCACAAGGGTATCCAGGAAACCAGCAATGATTCCAACTATAAATAAAAAAGTAAGAATTTCGATTGAGAAGTTAGCAATATCCATAGGTTAAATATTTAAAAGAGTAGGAAACCAATCTTCTCTTAGACGCTCTCCATTATTTTGATTAATTCCTGGGAAGCTTGGTGAAGTTCTCCCTGGTCGATTTTTAAAAACAACATCTTCACCTACTAGCCTGAAAGAAAGAGTCCTACTAATCTTATTATTTATATTTGCATTTGCTCCATGAATTGTTTTGAAATTAAATGCAATCACATCTCCAGGCTCAGTCTCCCATTCCTTTATTTCATAATCATTACTGTCTGGAAGATCCATAAAGGTCTTGCTGTCTTCATAAAAGCTCTCATTATTCGACCAGCTTGTAGGTCGTATTTCTTTCTTGAGCAAATGACTTCCAGCTAGTGATCTTAATGAAAACTTCTTTTCTCTTGATTCCAAGGGAAGCCAAAAGCTTACAGTTTGATCTCCCGAAATGCAATAATAAGGAATATCTTGATGCCATGGAGTAGATACTCCAGAGTTTGCATCTTTATAAAAAAAATGATCATGAAAAAACTGTACAGATTCTGAATCCATCAAATTAGATGCAATTGAAGCCAAAGATGAATTAAATACAAAATCAGAATATTCGGGGATACGCCTCCAATTACAAAAATCCTCTAAAAATTGACCTTGATATTTTTTATTATGATGTGTCAACGCTCTTTGACTAGGATTATTGATATGAAACTTGGCGCCTTGCACTAATATATCAATCCATTCACTAAAAACTCCTTTAAGAAGAACAACACCATCCTCTTTAAAACTTTGAACATCAGATTGATTAATTAATATTTCCATTAGATTTAAACTGTTTCAACCTTTAAATATTTATTCAATTTTTATAAAGCTAGGATAATAACTAAATTCTCATCCTAAGAATGATACATTTTATAATTTATACTCTTTAAAAGAATGAGTAAAAACAACTGTATTATTAACATAATTTTTATTTCTTCCACCTATAATGAAACTCCTCTCTGAAACATTTGCCATAAAAAAAATTCCTAAAGTTGTTTGGAGTTCTGAAGATTCATTTGATTTAAAACCAAAGCCCTTAACCTTTGTTTTTCTTGTGATTGGGTTATTTTTATTTGGCCTGGGAGAAAGTCTTCTGATTACAAGTGGTGCTGGTGTAGGACCATATACAGTTCTTGCACAAGGAATTTCAAATCTTACGGATTGGTCTTTAGGGCTATCAACTTTTGTTATTAGTATTTTTGTATTAATGCTCTGGATTCCACTTAAACAAAAGCCTGGAATGGGAACAATATTGAATGCTTTTATTATTGCTTTGACTATTGAATTTTCAGTTTATTTTTTACCCTATCCAGAACATTATCCACTCAAGGTTTTACAAGTCGTCATAGGCGTTTTAACGATCGGACTAGGCAGTGGATTCTATTTAATCTGTAATTTGGGAGCTGGACCAAGAGATGGCTTAATGATAGGACTGCAAAGAGTCACTAATATGCCGATTTATTCAATTCGAACTACAATAGAGATTGGTGTTGTGATTTTAGGTTCAATTTGTTTATTAAACAATTTAGATAAACTATTGGGCGAGGTTGTTGGGCTTGGAACAGTAATATTCGCCTTGGGCATTGGGCCATCAGTTGCCCTAGGCATAACGATGGTAGGTAAGCTGTCGAAACAAGTTTAATTGGAAGTAGCCAAATCATTAAGTCACATAATTTCTTTTTTAAATTGATTTCAATGCAACAATAAGAGAAATCAATCAAAGATTATTAAATTGCTTATAAAAGCGATAAAATTAAGCCATGGATAAAATTATTGTTCAATCTGATGACTTTGATTTAACAACAGAGGTTGCGCTTGCTAAAGCAGGTAACTCTTCTATTGGTGCAATTGTAAGCTTCGTTGGAACTGTCAGAGACCTTCAATCAAAGAACCTTAATACATTGACCCTAGAACACTATCCAGGGATGACCGAAAAATCGCTTGAGTTGATTGCTGACAAAGCTAAGGAGAAATGGGAACTTCAAAGTGTAACTATTATTCATCGAATTGGTACACTTAATCTTAATGATCAGATTGTTCTTGTAATAACTACGAGTCTGAATCGTCAAGAAGCCTTTGATTCATGTAATTTCATTATGGATTTCCTAAAAACTGACGCCCCTTTTTGGAAAAAAGAATCAACAGCTAATAACGAGGAGTGGGTTGAGGCGAGAGTAAAAGATGAAAAACAAAAAAACCGCTGGAAGTCCTAAAAATCTAAGTCTTCTGGCTTATTAAGATTAGTTAAAACTGCTAAACGATCTGAAACATCAACCCTTTCTAATTTCTGCTGGCGATACCACAGGGCCATCTTTCGGCCACCTTCATCAAGAAATTGTTCTAGACTATTATTAAGATTTGACTTCATCAGTGCAAATGTTGCATGCATTATTGAGCCATCATGTGCTACACAAATATCAGCATCCCTTTGCTCCATTTTATTAATTAATTCATCAACAAGCTGCGAATCAACTAACGGACTATCACAGGGGAGCACTATAAGATAGTCAGTTGAACAAACCTTCAACGCCTTTGAAATTCCAGCCAAGGGGCCCTGAAATCCCACTAAATCATCCTCAATTACTTCTCCATAAAATGAATATGCATCAAAACTTCTATTTGCACTAATAAATATCNTATCTACTTTTGATTNTATTACACTGGTGACATGAGCTATCAAAGGAAGGCCTCGAAATTCAACTAAGCCTTTATCCATTCCATCCATTCTTAGCCCTTGACCACCTGCCAAAATAACTGCTGAAATTTCATTTTTAAAAATTTTTTTCACTTATTTACTGTTCTTTTTTCAAGTTATTTGTAATTTGGAAAATTGCTTGCAATTGTATAATACACCCAATGAAACCTAAAAATTTAGAACCTCATGAATGACCAATCTAATAAATCAAGTTCATTGATGTTTAAAGATTCTCTTATGAGTGCTGATGATGCATTAGCATTCCTAATGGATTCAGCTGTTGCATCAAACCAGACTGAAACCTCTTCTTTAGATGATTCGATTGGCAGAATACTTGCAATAGATATTCACTCTAAAATCAATGTACCTGGGTTTGATAATAGCGCTATGGACGGCTATACAATTGCGCTAGATGAGAATAACACATCCAAAACAAATCAAAGTTTTGATGTTGTAGATAGAATCACTGCCGGCTCCANAGGAAATGAACTTAAAAGAGGNAACGCAGCAAGAATTTTTACTGGCGCCCCAATTCCNAAAGGAGCAAATACTGTAGTAATGCAAGAAGAATGCCAAACCTCTGATGATGGATCTCAAATAACAATTAAAAGAGCTGTTGAATTGAATGAAAATATTCGCCCAACTGGTAATGATATTTTAAAGGATGACGTTATTCTTACTACTGGGAAAAAAATTGAACCTCAAGATATCTCTCTTGCTGCATCTGTTGGAATTGGAGAACTAAGAGTCTTTAAAAGGCTTAAGGTTGGTGTTTTCTTTACAGGAGACGAGCTGNTTGAACCCGGAAACTCTCTAAGTCCAGGGAAAATTTATAACTCAAACCGTTACGCACTGGTTGCTCTCTTAAATAAAGCGGGCTGTGATGTAATTAATCTTGGTAATATCAAAGATAATTTAGATTCAACCTGTGTTGCACTTGAAAGCCTTTCAAGTGAGTGTGATTTGATTATGACTACTGGTGGGGTTTCAGTAGGCGAGGAAGATCATGTCAAGCCTGCCGTTGAAAAACTTGGCTCACTTAACCTGTGGAAAATCAAAATGAAACCTGGCAAACCCCTTGCCTATGGTCAAGTGAAAAATATTCCTTTTATAGGTCTTCCAGGAAATCCAGTATCCAGCTTTGTTACATATTGTATTTTTGCACTGCCATTCATTAAAAAAATGCAAGGAAACAGTAACTACAAAACTGAAGCAATAAAAGTTAAAACAAATTTTGACTGTAAGCGTGCAAAACCAAGGCGTGAATATGCACGTGTTAGAATTGACTATTCATCAAAGATTCCATTAGCAAGCTTATATCCAAAACAAGGTTCAGACGTAATGAGTTCAGTTGTATGGGCTGATGGAATTATTGAGATACCTGAAAATACTACATTTGAAAGTGGTACTATCCTCAACTATTACTCACTAAATGTATTAACTCGATGAGCAAATTAACTCACATCAATGCAAATGGAGAAGCACAAATGGTTGATGTTTCTGATAAAGAAAACACGCTACGTGAAGCAAAAGCTGGCGCTAGAGTTGTTATGCAGAGAGAGACACTCAATCTGATAGTCTCAGGCTCTCATAAGAAAGGAGATGTTCTTTCTGTTGCTAAGATAGCAGGCATTCAAGCTGCCAAAAAATGTTCGGAACTCATTCCTCTTTGCCATCCATTAATGCTCTCAAAGATAAGTGTTGATCTCACTCCTGATAGCGAAAATAACTGTATTGAAATCATTGCTATAGCAAAACTTAATGGCAAAACGGGTGTTGAGATGGAAGCACTAACTGCAGCAAGCATTGCAGCTCTAACTATCTATGACATGTGTAAAGCGGTCGATCGTTTTATGACCATTGATAATGTTCAGNTACTTGAAAAAAAAGGTGGTAAATCAGGTCACTGGGTTTTAGAATCATGAATCAAATAGTTGATCCATTTAATAGAAAAATTACCTACTTAAGAGTATCTGTTACTGATCACTGCAATTATCGTTGTCATTACTGTAGAGATGAGGATCATCAGACACATACTAAAAAATCTCAAGTTCTTACTTTTGAAGAAATTGCTAGAATAGCTCGATTATTTGCTGAATTGGGTGTCACCAAGGTTCGATTGACTGGGGGTGAGCCTCTTCTTCGCAAAGATATTCTTGACCTAGCCAAAATGCTCGGAGAAATTCCAGGCTTAAGTGATATTCCCCTTTCAACGAATGCTCATCTTTTGCCTTCATTAGCATCAAAGCTAAAAGATTGTGGCATTAACAGAGCAAATATTTCAATTGACTCTCTCATTCCTGAGCGCTTTAAAGAGATAACCCGAGATGGAGATCTTGACACCGTCATCAAAGGCATTGATGCTGCAATTGCCGTTGGTATGAAGCCTATTAAACTTAACATGGTAGTAATGAAAGGTATTAATGATGATGAAATTGAATCCATGGTAGATTTCGCAATCAATAGAGGTTTAGACCTTCGCTTTATTGAAACAATGCCTATTGGCCTTGCTGGAATTGAGGCAACTGACAGGCATTACAGTGAAAAAGATATTTTGGATAGAATATATGCTGCCTATGGTGACAGACTAACAGTTCTAGATTCTAAGCCAACTGATGGGCCTGCAAAAGCTCTTAAAATTGAAGGCACTAACACTAGCATTGGAACTATTTCTGCAGTGTCTAATAACTTTTGTAGCAGCTGTAATCGCGTCAGGCTTACAGCTCAAGGTGAGTTAATCTTATGTCTTGGTCAAAAAGANTCTGTATCCCTTCGGGACGCTATCAGATCTGNAATGAAAGANGATGAAGTTAAGCAGCTAATTCTCAATGCAATAACAAAGAAACCCGAAAAACATTTTTTCGACTCTGTTGTTGATAATATTAGTAATCGACAGATGGTGGAGATGGGTGGATGAAAATTCTCTACTTCGCNTCACTTAAAGAAAATTTAAATACATCTGATGACAATATAGCTTTTAACTCNCCCGTCACAATATCAANAATTAAAAAAGAACTNGTTCAAAAATATGGCGAACAGTATTTCCCGAAGAATATATTGTGTGCGGTAAACCATGAAATTGCCTCTGAAGATACGACAGTTAATGATGAAGATGAGGTCGCTTTCTTCCCACCTGTGACCGGAGGATAAAGACAATTATGGCAAATAATAACATTAAAATTGGCTTCCTTACAATCTCAGATAGAGCTGCTCGTGGCGTTTACGAAGACATAAGTGGTCCCGCAATGCAGGAATGGATTTCAAAAGCTGTTACCTGCCCCTATGAAATTTCTACCAAAGTTATTGAAGACGAGCAACCCCTAATAGAGGAAACATTAATAGATTTGAGCGACAATCATGGCTGCAACCTTATCCTTACTACTGGAGGTACAGGTCCAACAACGAGGGATGTTACTCCAGAGGCTACAGAGGCAGTATGTGAGAGAATTTTTGATGGTTTTGCAGAACAGATGAGAATAGTATCACTTCGAACAGTTCCAACAGCAATTCTTTCGAGGCAGATAGCAGGTACCCGCGGTAATAGCTTAATCATTAACCTTCCAGGGAAGCCTGTAGCCATTGCAGTATGCCTTGGAGCAGTTTTTCTTGCGATCCCTAAATGCTTAGAATTACTTGATGACTCAATTATTACAATCGATAAGTCTTTTGTTTCTCAAGTGTTTGAGTAATTTAAGCTTAAATTATGTCTAATCAAAGAGACTCATCTCTAGACTTGATGCGAGGCATAGCAATCATTATGATGATTGCATTCCACTTTATTTATGATCTCAATACCTTTGGTTTCACAGAANTNCCCTTATTCACTCATTGGATAGGAATAGTTTGGCGCTGCTTAATTGTTTTTCTTTTTTTGAGTGCTGTTGGGATAAGTTTAGTCTATGCTCATAGTAATGGCATTCAATACAAAAAATTTATTAGACGCCTCCTATACCTCGGTGTAGCAGCCNTGTTAGTCTCATTAGGGACCTACATAATGTTTCCTGATNGATGGGTTTATTTTGGTATTCTTCACTTGATTTGGGTTTCATCTTTATTCGCTTTAGCGTTCATAGNNCGTCCTAAAACTTCTCTTGTAATTGCTTTAANAATTCTTATAGGATTCATCTTTGATCAACCCAATTTTGGAATTATCTCAAATATTTTTGAGTCGTATTTGCCAATTGGAAGTGTCGATTATTACCCTCTATNCCCATGGCTAGCCTTTGTTTTTATCGGAATTTATCTTGGCCANTATCCTTATTATCAGAAAGTATTTACTTTTCATTCAAGCTGGCTTGAAGTGATGGGTAAACACGCATTAATCATCTACCTAACACACCAAATAATTTTATTTGGATTGGTTGGTTTGGCTTACTACTTGTTAAATTAATAAACTTCTTTTTCATCAACAGTGAACTGATTTTGAGTTCCTAATTTTTCAATTCCAAGTGTCATTGTTTGTCCAGAGCGTAAGAAAATCGGATTTGGCTTGTGGCCCATACCAACCCCCGAAGGNGTNCCAGTANAAATATTAAATTTTATGAATTATGCAACTATCNTTTCAATTACTCAATTGAGCTAAAGCGAAAAACATTGATTGCAATATAATCGTTATAGGCAATACCAGACTGAAGCCAATTTTTTGCTTTAGATGCTGATATTTTTGGATTGAGTTTTTCATCAAGTTGAAGGTATAGCCCATATTTAAAAATATAGTCTTCANCGCTCAAGACTTTTAAGTCACCGTTGGAAGCAATTAAACTTTTTTCTGGCATCTGATCGGGTTGAGTAGTAAATGCAGCTTCTCCATGTTCAAGCATTAAGCTCAAAAATTTCTTTTCAAAGTATTCCTTACTGATAGGACTATGCTTATAGTAGTTTGACAGTAAATCTTCTGAATCACTTAATAAATATTTTCGTAAATCCTCAACTGAAGAAAACTTCTCATCTTCAATCCAAAAAATAACAAATGCGCCATTTGAATTTCCAAGGCCAAGAGATTGATCTTTATCCATCAAAAGAGCTGAGCCATTAAGAATTGAATCTAAAAAATCTTCGTCTAATTTTTCGATTTGTTCTTTGAAGTCAGTAAGATTCATAATTTATATTTATTAACGTGATTGGAAAAGCAGGGACTTAATAGTTTGATAGTTTGAAGCTATATTTCGTAAGGACTCTTCACCTTCATCATCACTAATGACCCCTNGTTCAATTTNTTTAACTTTCTTTCCATACATGCGCTTTAGTGTATTGGTTGTAGCAAGTANTTCATATACAGTTGGAGAATTTTTATCTTTCCAATCTTCTGGAAAAAGATAAGGATATTTTGGATCAAAATCAATTAATTTTTCATCTTTAAAAAACATTACTTGGTTAAAGAAATAAATAATTGAGGTAATCTTTCAGGCAATTTTTGCAGGTTATCGATCACCATGAAGCGATTTTTTCCAAAAATTCTTGAAACGTACTCATCGGCGTAAGGGTCAAGGCTTATACAAAATGTAACAATTCCATTGCCTCTCAGCTCTTCTACTGCTTTTTTTGCATCTAAGCGTAAATGTTGCGGATCATCCACATCAATATCTGCGGGCTCACCATCTGTTAGAACTAATAAAATTTTCTTTCGTGAAGATTGGGTCAATAAATCAATTCCAGCATGACGTATTGCTGTTCCCATTCGCGTTGATAATCCACCTTTTATTCCTGCGAGCCTTCCTTTAACCTCATCATTAAAACTATAATGAAATGGCTTAAAGCGATAGTACTGAACATCGTGTCTTGAGTCTGAGGCAAAGCCACAAATGGTTAAATTATCTCCAATCTTATCAATCGCCCATGAAAGGAGTGAGGTTGCCTCTCTCATTAATTCTAGAATAGTTTTGTCACTTCCAACTACCATATCATTTGTTGATTCAGATAAATCCATAAGAAGGTTTACTGAAACATCTCTAATATGCTGAACTTTTTTAACATATATCCTGTCTGAAGGTGTATTTCCAGACCTGATATCAGATAGTGCAGTTACGCATGAATCGATATCCAGGTCACTACCCTCTTGCTGTTTCTTCAACTTTACAAGCCCCTGTGGCTGCATTTGATCAATTGCATTTTTAAGTTGATTCGCAATTGGCTTATGCTTTTTTAAAATCTGATTAATTAACCCTAAGTCCCCTTTTCGCAATCTTCTCTCATATAAGGTAGCCCAGTTCGGGCGATATAATTGCAATTGATAATCCCATTCGTTGTAATGAAAAGGCTCACTAACTGGCTCCTTACCTTCTATTTCATTGATGCTAACACCATCTAGTTCATCAGGAAAATACTCAGTTTCTAGAGTCCAAATTTCTTGCGCATCATCACCAGCAGTTTCAACATCTAGCTCGTTATACATCTCCATAATATTCGCTTTTCGACGAACCTGTCTTTGACTGGCAGGAACATAGTCATTTCCCTCAGATACCCAGTCTAACTCTTCATATTCCCAAATATAACGATTGTCATCTCTGTATTGAATCGGCGCGGTAACAAGTGCTGATGCACTAATTTTTACATCTGTTTCTGACTTAATGAGTTCATAGTAATTCATTCCTAATTCATAACTCATATTAGATTGGTCTGAAGAAGCATCCATTTTTTGCTTAAATATTTTCAAGAATTTTGAATTAAATTTTTGCTTAGTCTTGTAATTTGAATCAAGAGCAGAACGTGAAAAGTCAACAAGATCAGNAATAAATGGATTAAGACCCTTAAGATCACTATCTTCTGGATGCAAAGCAATCCAAAGTTTCTTCATTCCTGGAAATTTTTTTATTGTGTTGAGCTCTACTCTTAAATCTTCAATTAGCGATATGCAAGCAACCTGAAGAGGATTCAATGCGTCCCCCTTGAAAGATGATGTTGTTTCCATTATATGAGCTGCAGCATGAGCACATACAGCTCTGTAACAGTCGATACCTGGAATGATTCTTCCTGAGGAGTGTTTTAGATCATCATAGGCATCTGGAATGTGCATCACGCCATATTCGATATAAGGCTTGAGACCCCTCTTAGTCTCATAATCACCAGAAGTTGGCCTTAGAAAGAAGTCGCGGTTATAAAATGCTCTAAGATAAAACTGTAACTTTCGTTGATTATCAATGAATAGAGTGCCGCGTCTCTCTTGCTCCAGAATCTGTAAAGATTCTGCACTACTTAATTCAAAATAGGCGATCTGTGCTTTAAAGTCACGATTAAAGGTTTCAGCACCATAAAGTACCCATCGTCTCAAACCTCCCAGTGTGAGCTTACTAGTCAAAAGATCAATATTATTTAGCATTGGTCTCATTCCTCTTGGGGCAAGAGCAATCATTCTCTCTAATAGCCTAAGATAGCCTTTCATTAAATCAAAATCACTCATTCGTCTAGCTACATTAGGAAGACTTGAAATCATTAAAACTATTACTGCTGCAGATGTTTGGGAAGATAACTTCATTATCGAAAAGATAATTTCACCAATTATAGATTCGCCTACTTCTCTAACAACCATAGGAGTCTCTTCTAAAAAAGAGATAACCATGTCTTCACCTTTTCCCATTGCGTGAAGAGCACCAGCACCATCTAAATAAACCTTAAGGCCATTGGGCGTCATTACTTTTGAGGCTTCTAAAAAACTTCCGTTTAGAGCATCATGGAGAATATCAGAAGGGTTCCTAAATTTATCCTCAAAATCTGATAGTTGGACGGCACTCATCGTGATTATTAATCAAAAAAAGTATCTATTGCAGCATTCAGAGTATCAACAATATCTAAGTCATCAGTAATTGGATTAACCATAGCAATTTTGCAAGCAGACTTTTCATTTACTTTATCAGCAATAAGTTGTCCAGCATAAACGCATAATCTGGTTGATATACCTTCATCAAGACCATGACCAACAAGATTTCTAGCTCTTTGTGCAATTTGAACCAACTTAAGCGCTATTTCCTCACTTACACCAGACTCTTTCGCAATAATATGCGCCTCAGTTTTTTCATCTGGATATTGAAAATTAAAGCCACAAAATCTTTGTTTAGTTGACTGCTTAAGGTCTTTCATTAGATTTTGATAACCAGGGTTGTANGAAATAACCAACTGGAAATCGGGATGTGCGTCAATTAGTTCTCCCTTCTTATCAAGCGGCAGTGTTCGGCGATAATCGGTTAATGGGTGAATAACAACTGTTGTATCTTGCCTCGCTTCTACCACCTCATCCAAATAACAAATACCACCATATCGGGCTGCCATTGCCAAAGGGCCATCTTGCCATATCGTACCCTCTTTATCTAATAAAAAACGGCCAACTAGATCACTTGCAGACATATCCTCATTGCAAGCAACTGTGATTAATGGCTTATCCAATTTATAGGCCATGTATTCAACAAATCTAGATTTACCACAACCAGTAGGCCCCTTTAACATCACAGGCATTCGATTTGTATAGGCAGCGGTATACATTTCAATTTCATCGTCTTGGGGTTGATAAAATGGTTCTTTAGTAATTTTATATTGATCTAATTCATTCATTTTTTAATTCCTTTCAAACTAAAAACCCCTGCTTTCCCCTGCTTACAGACAGGGGTTTATCTAATCAAGCTTACACGATTTTACTTGATTATTTAAAGCCTTTGCCTCTGTAAATAACCATNGATGCCCCTTGAGACTGCGCATAGTTATCATAACCAATTAACCGAACATGATTCTCTGGATTGGCNTCGTGACAAGCTTTACATTCTTCCAATATTGTATCAACATCGGTTTCACCGAACAATGGAAGCTTCCACATATACCAATAATTTCCCATAGCGTTTTCAACCTCAGTATGCTCTACTCCCGGATTGTATCCTTGATCAACAATATACTGAACTTGCTCACGAATCTGCTTATCAGTCATTGCAGGTAAGTAAGAAAAAGTTTCAAACTTTCTACTTGCATTATCACTCAATCGTGATGGATAATCTTGAACTTTACTCATAATATTTTCCTTTTTATTTTTTTATAATAACAAATTCAATAGATCTTATTTGTGCTGGATATCCAACTTATCTACAGTATCAAACTCAAACTTTATTTCTTTCCAAGTTTCCATTGCAACCTTGAGTTCAGGCGAATGTTTGGCCGCATTTGTAAGAATATCTTTAGATTCTTTCTCTAATTCTCTACCCGCGTTTCGGGCTTCAACACATGCCTCAAGAGCAACTCGGTTAGCAGCCGCTCCAGCAGCATTACCCCATGGATGACCAAGTGTTCCGCCGCCAAATTGCAGTACAGAGTTATCTCCAAAGATATTTACAAGTGCTGGCATGTGCCAAACATGTATACCTCCAGATGCAACAGGAAGCATTCCTGGCATTGAGCCAAAATCTTGATCAAAGAAAATACCTCTTGAGCGATCTTCTTTGATAAAACTATCACGCATACAATCTATCCATCCTAGAGTAGAATCACGATCCCCTTCAAGCTTACCTACAACAGTTCCAGAGTGCATATGATCTCCACCAGAAAGACGTAAACATTTTGCAAGAACTCTGAAGTGAATACCATGATTTGGATTTCTATCAACAACAGCGTGCATTGCTCTATGAATATGAAGTAATAAACCGTTGTCTCTACACCAATTTGCTAGTCCAGTGTTTGCTGTAAAGCCTGCTGTAAAGAAGTCATGCATAATGATTGGAGTGCCAAGTTCTTTTGCATACTCAGCACGCTTGTACATTTCTTCAGGTGTAGGAGCTGTCACGTTCAGATAGTGTCCTTTGCGCTCTCCTGTTTCTTTCTCAGCTCTCTCTATCGCATCTTGCACAAAGCCAAATCTGTCTCTCCAACGCATAAATGGCTGAGAATTTACATTTTCATCGTCTTTAGTGAAGTCCAAACCACCTCTAAGTCCTTCGTAACAAGCCCTTCCATAATTCTTTGCCGACAAACCTAATTTTGGCTTAATAGTACAGCCCAATAAAGGTCTACCATATTTATTCATTTTATCTCTTTCGACCTCGATACCATTAGGTGGTCCGCCACAAGTCATTACATAGGCTATCGGAAAACGAATATCTTCTAGTCTAAGTGCTCTTAAAGCCTTAAAACCAAATACATTTCCAACTAAAGAGGTAAGGACATTTACAATTGACCCTTCTTCAAATAAGTCAATTGGGTAAGCAATAAAAGCATAGATTGCATCATCTGATCCTGGAACATCCTCAATTCTATATGCTCTTCCCTTGTAGTGATCAAGATCAGTTAAGAGATCAGTCCAAACTGTTGTCCAAGTTCCTGTTGAGGATTCAGCCGCAACCGCTGCTGCAACTTCTTCTCTCGGAACACCTGGTTGAGGCGTGATCTTAAAACATGCAAGAATATCAGTATCTTTCGGCTCATATTCTGGCATCCAATATGTATCTCGGTACTCTTTTACTCCAGCGTCATATCCTTTCTTTGCCATACTTTATTCCCCTTATATTAATGTTATTCGTAAAATTAAAGTAATTATAGATGTACATATATATAATGTAAAATAATATTTATTTATAAAATCATTAGTTTTACTTATGATTAATTATACTCTAAAACAACTGTATAGTTTTGAGTCTGTAATAAGACTTGGAGGCTTTACAAGCGCCAGTAAAGAACTTCATATCACTCAGCCAGCTGTCTATATGCAAGTACAACAACTCCAAGAAAGTATTGGTGCAAAATTATTTGGTGTTAATGGAAAAAAAATCAGCCCCACATTTGTAGGTAAGAAAATTTATAAGACTGCAGTCGAAACTATTAATACACTTGAAAGTTCAAAACTCGAAATTGATGAAATTATGAATCCAGACTCTGGACACCTTCAAATAGCAGTTGCAACAACGGCAAATTCATTTATTAGTTCTCTGCTTGCAAAGTTTAAAAAAGAGTTTCCTAAAATGACTTTTTATATCGATGTTACTAACAGGCATGATCTACTTGATAATCTTAAGAGTAACCAAGCAGACCTTGTAATCATGGGGGAGCCTCCAAAAAATATTCCATTAATTTCTCAGGCTTTCATGACAAACCCATTAATTGCAATTGCACATCCTGAAAATGAGCTTCTTAAAAAAGAAAAGGTTACAATTAAAGATCTAAAAAAAGAAACTTTGCTTACCAGAGAGGTTGGCTCTGGTACGCGCATCACAATTGAAAGGTTTACCGGATTGAATTTTAATTCAGATATTCAAATCAACTCAAATGAAGCCATTGTAGAGGCTGTCCAAGCTGGCCTTGGAATTGGTTTCGTTTCGATGCATTCAGTCAATCTTCAACTCAAAAATAAAATCATTAAACAGCTCGATGTAGAACCTTTCCCTATTGTTAGGCAATGGCATATCGTTCATCATGCCGAAGCAGAACTATCTCCAATTGCAAGGCGATTCAAGCAGTTCGTTATTGACAATACTAGGGTTAAAAAAGTAGCTATTTAACTACGGTATTCCGCATTAATCTTTACATAGCCATATGAAAGGTCGGTCGTCCATACACTTTCAGTTGTTTTGGCATTACCCAAGTTAATCCTGATAATAATTTCAGGGTTTTGCATTTCCTTACTACCCCCTATTTCTGTGTAAGAACTGCTGACTTCTCCAGAAGAAATGATTTGTAAATCATTTAAGAATATATCAATATTATTAATACTCATCCCATCAACCTTTGATCTTCCTACTGCAGCTAAAATTCGACCCCAGTTTGCATCACTTGCAAACAATGCTGTCTTGACTAGCGGAGAATGTGCCACCGTATAAGCAACTTCTAAGCAGTCCTTATTAGAATCTAGCCCACCCACTTTTACTTCTACAAACTTAGTTGCGCCCTCTCCATCCTTGATAATCATTTGCGCTAAAGCTTTTGTAATTTCGTTGAGCGCTTTTTGAAATTCATTTTTACAATCACTGAACTGGATACCAGATTGATTGGTAGCGCTGAGAGTGCAAGCATCGTTTGTTGAAGTATCACCATCAACCGTAATTCGATTAAAAGACTGATTAACTGCTATAGCTAAACAATCCTGAAGTTCATCTGAAGATGCGCCAATATCACTCACAATGAAGCTGAGCATAGTCGCCATGTCAGGTCGAATCATTCCTGACCCTTTAGCAATACCAGAAAGAGTAACATTCTTTCCACCAGCATTAAATGTAATTGAACATGACTTTTCAACAAGATCAGTCGTCAAGATTCCTTTTGCAACAAGACCCATGTTTTGATCTGAAAGATTTTGAACTAGTTTCTTTGAGCTATTTTTGAAAGATTCAACTGATAATAATTCACCAATAACACCCGTTGAGAAAGGCAAAACTTGTTCAGGCTTAATTCCAAGTTCATCAGCAAATATCTGACAAGTTTTATAAGCATTTTCTAATCCCTTTTTGCCAGTTCCTGCATTTGCATTTCCACTATTAATTAATAGTGCTTCTACATGTGAGTTTAAATGATTTTTTGCGATCACAACTGGAGCTGCACAAAAGATATTTTGAGTAAACACAGCGGCCGTTTTACTTCCCTTTATAAGTGAAATTAAGGAAAGATCTAGAGCGTTATTTTTCTTTATGCCAGCACTAATAGAGGAGCATTTAACGCCCTGCACTTCAAGTAAATTAATACTCATACAAACAATATTGAAAAGTAAATAATAAAAATATTTTACCTAATTCAACTAACAGCTATTCTTTTTTAAGAATTCAGCTTTAAAGCTTTAATATGAATTACTATAAAGCTGATCAAATAAAAGCATAATAATCACAGAAAAAAATTACTATTAGTATTTAACTTGAAGTAATTTTTTTATTATGCCAAAACCAATAACCAAACATACAAAAAGTAAATAGATACTGCACAATAAATTGAATCCACTCAGGTTTAGAGTACCATCCAAATAGCACATGAAGTGGAATACCAAAAACGCCATCTTTATGACTAAGTAAAGTATTGGAAAAATTAAATGCCCGCTCAAAAATATAATTATCCGGCGAAATTAAGCTATAACTTTTTAGTGCCGAAAAGCCTTCGTGTATAGAATAACCCAATAAAAATCCAGCTTGCAGAATAAGATAAGCCAGTGTGATTTTAAATAATAGTG
Organism: Thiotrichales bacterium; assembly: GCA_002711905.1. Lineage (GTDB taxonomy): Bacteria > Pseudomonadota > Gammaproteobacteria > PS1 > Pseudothioglobaceae > Pseudothioglobus. The sequence continues at coordinate 38,338 of PASI01000006.1, read as the reverse complement.
ATATATTAACTTTGACAAGCGAATAAAAAATTAATATTGATAAGATTAGTGACGTTAGAACCCCCATACCAACAAATTCGTATGGAAATTTCCCAGCAAAGGAAAAAATTGCAATTTCAGTGCCTTCTCGAGCAATAATTATACAAGAAATCCAAAACAAGGCACTTTTTGAGATGCTTTTACTGAGTTCATTTTCTAAAAATTTTGACATGTTGGTTCCATGACGAATCATCCAAACGATAAAGACTGACACAAGTAATAATGCAACTAAACTTGCAGCACTTTCCCAAAGTTTTGTTAAGCTAGAAACGCCTCCAAGATATTCAGCAAATTGACTTAATAATAGACCAAAAAAAATAGAGATGATTAATCCAGTAACAGCTCCCTGTGCAACTATATTTTTTAAATGCCCTTTATCTATTTTTGAAATATATTTTAGAGTTATGGTTATCAAAAGAAAAGCCTCTAAGCCTTCTCTGAATCCCATAATAAAACTTGGTAATTGTGTCATTTTCTTGCCCTTAAGTAATTTATACAACAAATCACTTTTATTGCATTTTTATCTAAATCATAATGCAAATAAGAATGATTCGCATTATTATATAGAATAAAATAATTGTTTGCAATTAAATATATAGAATATTTAAAGGAAAGGAAAATTGTACTAATAAATGAATATTTAATGAATTATTGGAAGCTCCTCAGCTGCCCTTATACTCAACCATTCAGGGCCATCTTCGGTAATCACAATATTTTCTTCGTGAACCATTTCTTTTCCAGGAAGGAATGTCAAACCAGGTTCCAAAGTTAAAACAACGCCAGGCTCAAGAGGTGTATTATCATTCACTGTATTTGAAGGCCACTCTGTTAACTGCATACCCAAGCCATGTCCAAGCCTTCCAACAGTATTTCCAAGAGCGCCGCCCTTTTGCAAAACACTATTCATCGCATTAAATATATCTGACGTAGTATTTCCAACTTGGGCAGAATTGAAACCAGCTTCAGTGGCCTCATAAGCAACCCTGTAAGCATTTTTAGCCTCATCTCCTATTGACCCAAAAGCATAATTTCTATCAAAATCACAGAAGTAGCTATCGAACACTGAGCCAGTATCAATAATGAACAGATCGCCCTTTTCAATAATCTTATCTGTTGGCCCCATTATGATTGAACCATAGCCCTCTTGTCCTGATCCTGAAACGATATAAGGAGAATCGTCAACACCTAAAGTCAGCAAATGCTGCTTGAAACGTCGACAATTTTCTTGCTCACTCTCACCCGCACGAAGAAAACCTTCTAAGTCAATAAAGCCTTGAGAGGTTATTTGACATATGTGTCTAATCTTAGCAATTTCAGCCTCAGATTTAACAAATCGAACTCTGCGCATGATCTTGTTAGCATCTTTAATCTCAATTCCAGTCAGATTATTTATAAGAAACTCGTAGTCCTCCAGCGGCATTCTCAAAGTACTTTCAAGCGTTTTTGGAACACCTAATGACTTATGATTCACCATCAATAATTTAATAGTTGAAAGCAGTATGCTTATTCCATCATCGTCTGGGTTTGGGGATGTCCAAGTCTGAATATCATCGATCCATGTTCCCCTCATTCCAGACTCCCCAATTGTTGGAATAATCGCTTTAGGTTTGCCTGAACCAGGAATCAACACATACCAGGGCCTAGTTGGACTCTGAAAAAATTGAGATTTAAAGCCTGTGTAATACTCAATATCAACTTGCGTAGTTAATAAAATGGCATCCATTTTTGCTTCAAACATAAGCTTCTGAATACTTTCAAGTCTATTCTCGTATTCACTAATTTCAAAACCTCTTTGTGGGATACTCATTCCGCTTCCTTTTATCAAAGACTATTCAAAACCTGTTCAGATGACCTTCCAACTAATTGCTCATACATTTCTTCATCAGTATCACCCTCAGTTCCAAAAAATAATACTTTTGAATTTTCATTAATCATGAGTTTTGATTTTAAATCGCTATCATTGCAAGCAATTAAATATCCAGCCAAGCCTGTTACGGCTGACTCGCCTGCGACTATAGGTGTTTTTCGATTGGCAAGAAGCTGCATAGCTTTTGGAATTGATTCATCAGTGATCGACATGAAGTGAGTGACATGGCTTTCAAGAATTGACCAAGCCAAAACTGAAACCTCACCACAAGCAAGGCCAGCCATGATTGTATCTAAGTCACCATGAATTGGTGTTGGCTCTCCATTGACAGCACTTTGGAATAAACAGTCCGCATTAACAGGCTCTACCACTATAAATATTGGTGGACAGTCAAGACTTTCTTGTAAAAAAGAGACAACAGCAGATGGAAATCCTCCAACGCCGCCCTGTAAAAAAACATGGGTTGGAGTATCATTCATCTGCTTCATCGCCTCATCTACCATAACGGTGTAACCCTGCATAACATCTTTTGGTATGTCTGTATAACCCTCATAAGATGTATCTGAAACGACGGTATAACCGTTTGATTCAGCAACTTTAGCAGCAATTCTCACAGATTCATCATAATTTCCATCAATTCTATTGACGAGAGCCCCGTACTTTGCAATCGCCTTTTCTCTTCCAGGACTGACCTTTTGATGAATATATATCTCGCAGTTACATCCAAATTGTTGAGCCCCCCACGCTACTGACCTACCATGATTTCCATCGGTCGCACAGCACACGGTAAGTTTTGAAGTGTAGTCTTTATAGGTTCCTAAAATTAAGTCTGATGAATTAGCTTTGATACCCTCATCTTTCAACTTCTTAATTAAAAGATTCGCGACTGCATATGCACCGCCGAGCGCTTTGAAACTTTTCAAATTAAAGCGAGTATTTTCATCTTTATAAAAGACTGATGAAACACCTGTTTCTTGAGCTATATCATCAAAGGAGTGAAGCGGCGTTGGCTGATAATTGTCCCAAGATGTAATTTCTTTATTTGCTAATTCAAATCCCTCTAAACTTAGTATATCCTGATGTTTATATTCAGAACCCAGTTGAACTTTTGGATTTACAAAATGAGAGAATGATAAAGAAAATTCACTGTAACGATTTGCCATAATTTTTCCTTGTAACTTAATAGGGCAATAAAATACGTTATACCCTAGAAATATTATTTTGTGTTAGTTGTCTCTTTTCAATTGAAATAGAAGCTGCTGCTACCATTATGACTCCCAAACTTTGAATTATACTGATTGTATCAAGGTAAGCAACAAAACCAAAAATTAAAACAAGTAATGGCTCAGTATATCCAATATTAGCAGTTCTAACTGGTCCATATTTTTTTACGGATATATGATAGAACATCATTCCTATTGCAAAAAAAGTTCCAGAGATTAGAGATAGTACTAATGCTTCTTTTTGAGGCCAGTAAAAACCCGTTTGATTAAAAAATAAATATAAGAATCCTAGTGTTGGGATAAGCGTTGTATATTTAACTATTTCCCAATTTCCTAGTTGGCTTATTCTGGGAGTAATAATCAAAATTAAAGAATAGGATAAGGCTGAGAGTAATGCCAAAACTATGCCAATAGTCATTGTATAAAAACCTTCTTCACTTTGAGATATCGCAGCAATACCAATTATTGCTATGAAAAACATTAGTATCGTTGTCATATCAAGTGTTCTTCTATTAGTTAATGAAACAATTAAATAGGTTATCAAAGGATAAGTAAACAAAACAACGCTTGCTAAGCCAACTGACATATATTTTACTGCCTCAACATATAACCAAGACTGGATACCAAACAAAAAAGAAAGTATAAGTAGCCAAAGTCCTAATCGCTGATGTTTAATTTTTTTAAATGAAAAGAAACTTTTGGTTACAAATAGAGAAGTAGAGAAAGTTGTTGCAAAACGAATAAACAAAAAAAGAAAAGCGCTCACCTCAAAAGTATATATTAGAGGAATCATGCTAACATTTAGTGCATAAAAAAGTGATGATAAAAGTGCAAATCGAATTACAAACATTTGTTCATTAAACGGTGGTAATTATTAAATCTGATTTTATAAGATAAATTTCTCACTTCAAATTAAGGTTTTTTTTCCACTTTTTAAGTACTATAGTATATCATTGCCGCTTCATTTTATTTAAAGGAGAGAAAATGAATTTTGATCAAAACTTAATAGCCCCTGCGCTTGGTGTTTTAGGCTTGTTTATCGTAGTAATTATCTACCAATGGATAGCTAAACAAGACGGTGGTAGCGGCGCCGTTAAAAAAATTGGTGAACAAATTCATATTGGTGCAATTGTTTTTATGAAGCGTGAATATAAAATGCTCAGCATCTTTGCACTCGTTCTTCTAGTTCTTCTTTATATCTTTCTTGGAGCAGCCAGTGCTCTTTGCTTTTTTATTGGAGCTGTAACCTCTGCTACGGCAGGATATATTGGCATGAATACAGCCACTATAGCTAATGTAAGAACAGCGCAAGCAGCTCATGACAACGGGAGTGCTTCTGCACTTACGGTTGCATTCTTTGGTGGCTCAGTTATGGGTTTATCAGTTGCTGCTCTTGGTCTTTTAGGTCTAGGCGGTCTTTATTATTTTTTTGGTGCAGAACATTCAGAGGCGCTTCATGGTTTTGCAATGGGTGGCTCAGTTGTAGCATTATTCTCCCGTGTTGGTGGCGGTATCTTTACTAAGAGTGCTGATGTTGGTGCCGATCTAGTTGGAAAGCTTGAAGCAGGAATACCAGAGGATGATCCTCGTAATCCAGCAGTAATTGCTGACAACGTAGGTGATAACGTTGGTGATATCGCGGGAATGGGTTCAGATATCTTTGAGTCATATTGCGGCTCTATGATTGCAACCATTGCTATTGCCTCAACACTATCAGCAATGGCTTTAGATATGCTTGGAGGAAATAGAAGTGAACTTATGTTTCTACCTCTTGCACTTGCATCTCTTGGACTTGTTTGTTCAGTAATTGGAATCATATTTGTTAAGTTGTCTGCTAACAAATCTCCTGAGTCGGCTTTAAGAATGGGAACTATTGGTTCAGCATTATTATTTATTGTGACTTCATTTTTTCTTATCAGCTCGTTAGATGTTTCAAATAATATTTGGGCAGCTGTATTAATGGGAAGTATTGGTGGAATCATTATTGGACTTGTTACTGAGTATTACACTGCAGGAAAACCAATTAGAGATATTGCTGAATCTGGCAAAACTGGAGCTGCTACAGTAATGATCAAAGGCTTAGCAGTTGGTATGGAGTCGGTAGTCATTCCTGTCTTAATGATTTGTGTAATTATCTATGTATCAAACCTATATGTAGGTTTATATGGAGTTGGAATTGCTGCTATTGGCATGCTTGCAACTGTCGGCATGACAATGGCAATTGATGCTTATGGCCCAATCGCTGATAATGCTGGTGGAATTGCTGAGATGGCTGGTCTTGGTGAAGACACTCGTAAGATTACAGACTCTCTTGATGAGCTTGGAAACACTACTGCAGCAATCGGAAAAGGTTTTGCAATTGGAGCGGCGGCTCTTGCGGCTCTTGCAATCATAACTGCTTATACGGAAACTGTTAGCGCTAACTCAGATAACTTTTTGCTTCAACTAAACAGTGCTGAAGTTTTGATTGGCTTATTTATTGGTGGAACCATTCCTTTTTTAATTGCTTCTCTAACTATGACCGCTGTTGGTGATGCTGCTTTTGAAATGATTGAAGAAGTCAGAAGACAATTCAAAGAAATTAAAGGCCTTTTAGAAGGTAAGGCTGAACCTGACACTGCTAAATGCGTTGACATTGCAACAACTGCAGCACTTAAAAAAATGATTCTTCCAGGTGTTATTGCTGTTGCAGCACCAGTATTAGTTGGCTTTTTAATTAGTCCTGAGGCGCTTGGCGGAATGCTTGGGGGTGCACTTCTTGGATGTGTTCTAATGGCTCTAATGATGGCTAACGCAGGTGGCGCTTGGGACAATGCTAAAAAGCATGTTGAAAAAGGAAACTTTGGTGGCAAAGGAACTGAAGTTCACACTGCGACTGTTGTAGGTGATACTGTAGGTGATCCGTTCAAAGACACTTCAGGCCCATCTATGAATATTCTTATTAACGTGATGGCAATTGTAAGTTTGGTTATTGCGCCATTGTTGTAAGAAAAAAAAATCTCAGCCTCACGTAATGTGGGGCTAAAAACCTCTCTTTAATGCCTCCAGAATGCCTTGTGGAAAATGGCAATAATTGTTAATACTTCAAGCCTTCCAACAAGCATTGAAAAGCTTAGTATCCACTTAGCAATCTCACTGAGCGATCCATAGTTTTGCGCAACATCACCCAAACCTGGCCCAAGGTTGTTCATTGTGGCTGCAGTTGCTGAATAAGCAGTAACCTGATCTAAGCCAGTAAACATGAGTAACATCAAAATAATAAAGAATGTAATTGCATAAAGTGAAAAGAAGCCAAGCACAGAAACTAAAGCTTTTTCGTTAATACTTGAACCATTTAATTTAACACTCACCTGAGCATTAGGGCGAATAAACTTATGTATTTCTTTCATCCCTAATCTAAACATTACTAGGATTCGAATAACTTTAATTCCACCCCCTGTAGAGCCAACACAGGCACCAATAAAGCTCATCATTATAAGAAAAAAAGGAATCGCCGCTGGCCAGCTACTATAGTTCTGAGAAGTAAATCCAGTCGTTGTAGCGATAGATATTGTTTGAAATAAACTATACCTAATCGTTTCTATTGAAGAGCCGTACTCTGCATTTAGAGTTAAAGCAATAATTACAATTACTGAAGAACCGACAAGAACCATTACATAGGTCTTGAATTCAGAGTCTTTAATATAATCAATGAATGACTTGTTATTCCAGGCAAGAAAGTGCAACGAAAAATTGATACCTGCTAAAAACATAAAAAATATTGCAATCATTTCGATTGAAATCGAATTGAAGTAACCAATTGAAGCATCATGAGTTGAAAATCCTCCGATTGCAACAGTGGAAAAACTATGACTCACAGCATCAAAAATAGTCATGCCTGACAAAAAATAACCTAGTGCACACAAAACTGTCAATGAAACATAAATTTTCCAAAGTGCAATTGCTGTATTTCTGAGCTTAGGTGTGAGTCTATCTTTTGCAATGCCACTTGACTCTGCATGATAAAGCTCCATTCCACCAACACCCAATAAAGGTAAGACTGCAACCGCTAAAACAATAATTCCCATACCTCCTAGCCACTGTAATTGTTGCCTATAGAATAAGATACTTTTTGGTAAATCATCCAGTTGACTCAATACAGTTGCTCCCGTTGTGGTGAGTCCAGACATGGATTCAAAGAATGCTTCAGAAAAGGAAAGACTACTAATAGAGTCTGTAATTAAAAATGGAAGGGTTCCAAAAAGAGATAAAACAATCCAAAAGCAAACTACGATTAAAACACCCTCTCTAAGCCTAAAATCTTTTTTGGTATCTTTGAATGGCCACCAAAGAATTAAACCACCTAAAGCGGTTAAAGNAAATGACAAGATNAATGAAAAATACTCACCTTCAGAATAAATTAAATCGACAATGATTGGAGGNACTTGGGCAAAGCTAAAAACCATTAGGAGAAGGNCAATAGTTTTTGCAACGATACTTAACTGCATTTAGTTTTCACCTTTAAAGTATATTCTCTAGAAATTACAGCTCATTCTCTAAGAAAAGAGTTTCAACTTCATGAATCTTTCGAACGTCCATTAACACCATTAGAATATGGTCTCCTGCCTCAATAACCAATTTTTTAGAGCCCATTAAGAGCTCGTTATCTCTAACTACAGCACCGATAACAACACCTTCTGGTAGTGGTAAATCTTTAATTTTAACCCCAATAACTTCTGAAGTTTTTTCGTCGCCATGAACTACGATTTCAATTGCCTCTGACTTTCCATGCTGAAGCGAATGAACCTTCATACAATCCCCCTTTCTTAGGTGAGATAAGATACCGCTAACTGTAATTTGATCTGGCGATACAATAATATCTACATCNCCACTTTGTTCTGCAAGAGANGCATAAACATCCCTTTTAACTAGAGCAATTGTTTTATGAGCACCAAGACGTTTTGCAAGAATTGAAACAATTACATTAACTTCATCTGAGTCAGTCAAGGCTAAAAATAAATCAGTATTTTCAATACCTTCATCTTTTAGNAAATCTTCATCTGAAGCATTTCCTTGAAGAACAAGAGTGTTATTTAATTTTTCACTTAAATATTTGGCTCTCTCTTCTCCCAACTCAATGATTCTTACATTATGAGTATCTTCAAGAAGCTTGGCAACATTAAAACCAATACTTCCGCCACCCGCAATAAATATTTTTTGATAAGTATTTTCANCTCTTCTAAACTCCTTTAAGGCTCTTGAAATATGATTTTTTTTCGCAAGAAAGTAAACTTGATCACCCTCTCTAACAACCGTATCACTTTGAGCAGGAATCGCTCTTTCATTTCTGTAAAGACTAACGATGCGTATTTTGACATCGGGCATATGCTCATGAAGCTCTTTAATAGGCCTATTGACAATTGGTGTTCCAATAAAAGCTCGCGTTTCTACCAATTGAACCAAACCATTCTCAAAATCAAAAACCTGAGATGCCCCAGGCTCTTCAACAATACCCTGAATGTATTCAGTAATTAGATTCTCAGGAGTAATTAAAAAATCAATTGGCAAAGCATCATTAGTGAATATTTCTGGCCTAAGAAGATATTCAGTAGTTCTTATCCTTGCAATCTTTTTCTTAACGTTATAGAGAGTATGCGCCATTCTACAAGCCACCATGTTCCTCTCATCAGAATTCATTACGGCAATAACCACGTCCATTGATTTGATGCCTGCCTTTTCTAAAACACTTGGATATGCNCCATAACCATTAACAGTTTTAATATCTAANTGTCTTTGCAAAGGAGTTAACATTTCTTCTTTTTGATCAACGATNGTAATATCATTATCATCGTCTAAACAAAGATACCTTGCTAGCGTTGAACCGACTTGGCCAGCACCAAGTATTAATATTTTCATTTTTTATCGATTCCTAAATCTTTGAGTTTTCTGTAGAGCGTTGTTCGCTCTANACCAGCAATTTCAGCAACTACAGCAATATTATTGTCATTAGCTGAAAGATGATGAAGCAGGTACTGACTTTCAAAAATATTCCTCGCCTCTTTTAGTTTCAAAGANTAATCAATTCCGCTAACATGCTGAACTGCTTGCTCTGGTTCTTCGCGNGTCATGATATTTCTCAAGATTGGCAAGAAATCATGAAGGGGCTTTTTAAGAAAGTCAACAGCGCCAAGCTTCATTGCTCTGACTATATCACTGGGTTCTGCATGGCCTGACATCATAACTACAGGGGTATTAAAGCCCTCAGAGTGCCATTCAGATAGCAAGGAAATTCCATCTTGTCCTGGCATCCAAACATCCATTAGAATTAAATCAAAATCATTTGCTGAAAGGACTGCTTTTGCTTCAGAAGCACTTTTAGCTAGCATTGTTGAATAACTAACATCTTCAAGGATGTCTTTTATGATTTCGGTATTATCCTTCTCATCATCAATAATCAAAATTCTTCCGAATGTAGAGTCTTCTTTCATTTCGTCCCCTTTGGAGTCTCAATTATACTTAATTCAATGGTTATTCTTGCACCATGAGGTTTTATATTACTTGCAAATATTTGTCCATCATGCTGCTCAATAATATTTTGTACTATTGCAAGNCCTAAGCCGCCACTCTTTTCCTTTGTGGTTATGTAAGGCTCAAAAACTTGGTCAATGATATCATTTGGAAAGCCCTTACCATCATCTGAAATTATTAATTGAACCAAACCTTCCTTTTNCTTGAAAGTTGATTTAATATTAATATTTAATTTTGTTTTTTCTTGCTTGGCTTCTATTGCATTTTTGATGAGATTTATAAGAACTCTTGAGATAGCGTCTTGATCAAGTTGAAGCTTAGGCAAGTCTCCNCTTAAATCNAGATTTANTCTAACNCCATTATNATTATCGTAAAGAGAAGCTGATTTATTGATAAGCGTATTTAATGNTGTTAAAGTCTTTTGAATTTCTGGTGTATTGGCGTAATTAGCAAAAGCGCTAACCATTGAGTCCATTGATGCAACTTGGTCAATAATAGTTTGTGTTGTTTTATCAATAACAGCTGAATCTTTTTTTTCAAGTTTTTCTAAAAACAAGTTCCTAAGTCTTTGAGCTGACAATAGAATAGGTGTCAGAGGGTTTTTAATTTCATGAGCCATTCGCACTGCAACCTCACTCCATGCAGCTTTCTTTTGAGCCCTATTGAGTTTTGAAATATCATTAATGATAATGACGTAACCCAGTGATTTATTTTCTACATCAAGAACAGAGCCCTGACAATATAGAAGTCGAACTCTATCTTTGAGTGTTAATTCAATCTCATGACTCCACTCCATGGAGCCCCTCTCAATCTTGTCTTGGATATACGAAAAAAGTGGGCTCAGGTTAGGGTAGTCGTTGACAATAGCATCATAAGATTGTCCATTGAATATTGACTCATCATCAATCTGAAGTATCTGTCCAATAACTGGATTAATGAGTTGTATTTTCTTGTCCTTATTAAGAGCTATTACACCAAAAGAATATTTAAGAATGGTTTCAAGATAAAGATTATGAGTATCAAGCCCTTCCCTTGATAGTTTTATTCGCTTACTCATCTCATTAAAATGGCCAATTAAATCATGCATATCTTTATGCTTAGGGTCTTGCTCAATCTCAACATCATAGTTACCAGAAGAAATCTCTCTTGTGGCAATCGATAAGTTATGCATTGGCCTCATAAGTTGATCAATCATCCTAAGAACAATTAAGAGTGCACTTAGAACTGACAATAAGATTGTTGAGGTAAAGTCAATCATAAACCGAGTTTTAATAATAGAAGAGTTCAGTGTTAACTCTGCATCTTTTGCAGCATCACGAAAACGTGTCATTCTGGTAGTTAAACTATCAATATTAATATCTAGAGTAAAATGAGCAATCAAAGTGAACTCATCGGTTGAGGCAGTATATCCATCCATCATGCAGTTAGTCTCTGCTCGCTTACTGGAAGCAGCAAGATCCATTTGACTATCATAAAGTTTTAGCTCGCAAGCCCAATAATCACTTGTTAAAAGTCCTAAAACAGATTGCATTTTTTCAGCTGAGGCCCTTGGTGCATCAAAATAGTTAACTAGTTTTCCAATATTTCGCGTTCGATCTTCATAGTATTTAATTGCCACATTATTGGTATTTCGATAAAGTTCATCAACTTCACCGCCGACTTTTAAATTNAACTCATCGAACTGACTTTCTGCAATTTGAAGATTATCTCGAATTGAACCAAATGAAAAAAGATAAAAAGAGAGAACTGGCAGCAAAACAAGAACTGGAACAATCTTAATAAAAGACCAAGTGAACCTAGAGCCAATGACGCCCTCTTGAGTATTTTGTNTTAACTTTCTCATTGATAGAGCAATGTAATAGATAGCCACCAAACTCATTGAAACGTTAAACCCAACTAGAAGCAGATACCATCTCTCGATTAACTCAGCATTCAGACCAAGATAAAACATTCCACAAAATGAAATCAAGAAAACGCCTATCCAAAATAAAGCGCGGGGAGACTCTCTTAAAGAAAAAGCCTGATTAAGCAACATAAATTTTGTTAACTAAATAATAAAGTNATTCNATTATCTCATAAATGAAATATTACTATCACAAGTTGTTGATAAAATACAACAACTCAATAAATATAAATCTTTTGATAAATAACGACAAACAACTAGAAAAATATATAGAAGANATTAAAGATGATACTGTTCTTGGAATAGATACTGAATTCAGGAGGATTGACTCTTATTTTCCTGAGTTATGTTTAATTCAGATTGCATCGAGAGATTATCTAGAGTGTATAGATGTTCTCTCAATNAATAATCTAGANCCTCTATTTGATAAGTTATATGATGGCAAAACATTNTGGGTTATACACNCTGCAAGACAAGACATTGAAGCGCTTTACTATTTATCAAATAGAATTCCAAACTTACTATTCGACACACAAGTTGGGGCATCATTTTTAAATTATCCGCTACAAGTCTCATACCAAGGCCTTACAGAGAAGCTTCAAAATGTTTTCTTGGAAAAAAAATATACACGCTTTGATTGGACAATACGCCCTCTTCCCAATGAGGCCTTACAATATGCATTGGACGATGTAAAGTACTTATTGCTAAACTANAAGATGCTTAAAAAAGAGCTACTTAATCAAGGAAAATTGAGTTGGGTTGAAGAGGAAGTAGAGTTCTTATNGAANAANGATACTTATGAGCCAAACTATAGNCAGATTGTAAAAAAAACAAAAGGTATTTCCAAGATTTCGCATGAAAATCAAAAAAATGCAGTTCAATTAATACATTGGCGTGAATCTATTGCTCAGCAAAAGAATAAACCTAGAAGATGGATTATGTCAGACGAGAAATTAATAGGCTATTCCAGCGGCAAAAGGAAGCTTTCAGACAGTCAAAATAAATTTTTTGAAAATTTTATAAAAAAAAGTAAATTAAAAGTCAGACCTGAAGACACATTAGTGGCTCAAAAACCACTTTCAGAGAGTGAAAAATTATTAAAAAATCAGCTAAAAGATAGAATCAATCACTTGTCTATTAAATATGCCATTCCTTCCGAGCTTATATGTTCTTCAAAAAATCTTGTTAAGCTTATCAAGGAAGATAATACTTTATCGATAAAGAGTGGCTGGCGTTCAGAATTATTTAAACTGTAATATTATTTTATTTCAATCTCAAAAATACTATTAAAACAAATACCTTTAAAATTATTTCAGGAGAACTCAAGGGCAGAAAATTCTATTTTCCAGACTCAGATGGTTTGCGTCCTACTTCAGGAAAAACTAGAGAAACGCTTTTTAATTGGATTCAGTTTGATATTGCTGGCAAAACTGTCCTTGACCCGTTCTCTGGAAGTGGCGCCTTAAGTCTTGAGGCAATTTCTAGAGGTGCAAAAAAAACATTTTTAATAGAAAAAAATAATAAAGTATTCAAAACACTTAAGTCAAATCTTGAAGTCATAGACCCAACTAGATATGAACTTATTAACGAGGATTCACTTAAATACCTTCAAAAAATTAAGCATAACGCTTTTGATTATATCTTTCTAGATCCTCCATTCAACCAGCAATTACTGCCTTCTATACTTGTTTTACTTTTTGCAAGAAATCTTATTAATTCGAGTAGTAAAATTTATATTGAATCAGAGTTTAAGTTAACAAAAGAATTCTTAAGTAATATTTCCAAGTATGAATGTAAAATTGAGAAAGAGAAAAAATCAGGCAATGTTTATTTTTGTTTGGTAAGTTTAGGAGTCTTATGAAAAAAATTGCTATTTACCCAGGATCCTTTGATCCCATTACTAATGGCCACATTGATCTAATAAAAAGAGCCTCTAAACTATTTGATGAAGTTATTATCGCAATAACTCAAAATTCCAATAAATCAAGTTTTTTATCGATGGAGCAAAGAGTAAGCGCTGCTGAAAGCTCTATTAGCTCACTTCAAAATACTAAAGTGCTGAGTTTTAACTCACTACTCGTAGACTTTGCAAGTGATCACAATGCTCAAATAATCATCAGAGGCTTAAGAGCGGTATCAGATTTTGAATATGAATTTCAATTAAGCGGGATGAATAAACACCTTAATCCAGAAATTGAAACTCTCTTTATGACACCTTCTGAAGAATTTGCCAATATTTCCTCATCCTTAGTTCGTGAAATTCTCTCCTTAGGCGGCGATATAAGTCCATTTGTACCCAATCAAGTCAAAGAAATACTTCTAGATACAATCCAAAAATAATTCTAAATACACCTTGAAATTAGATTTTGTATCCCTAAATAGGGAATATACAAAAAAACAAGGAGTATACAAAATGGCAAAAATTATAGGAATTGATTTAGGAACAACCAATTCATGCGTTTCAGTTATGGATGGTGGCGTTGCTAAGATTATTGAAAATTCTGAAGGAAACAGAACTACGCCTTCAATTATTGCATATCCAAAGGATTCTGATGAAATCTTGGTCGGCCAACCAGCAAAGAGACAGGCTGTAACTAATCCTGAAAATACGCTATATGCTATCAAAAGATTGATCGGCCGCCGCTTTGATGAAGACGCTGTTCAAAAAGATATTGATTTAGTTCCCTACAAGATTATCAAAGCTAAAAATGGTGATGCCTGGGTTGAAGTGAAGGGTAAGAAAATGGCAGCTCCTGAAATATCTGCTCGAGTCATTCAAAAAATGAAGCAGACAGCAGAAGATTATTTAGGAACTGAAGTTACTGAGGCTGTTATTACTGTTCCAGCATACTTTAATGATTCTCAGCGTCAAGCGACTAAAGATGCAGGGAAAATTGCAGGCTTAACGGTTAAAAGAATCATTAACGAGCCAACTGCTGCTGCACTTGCATATGGCGTTGATAAAACAACTGGTGATAAGAAAGTTGCGGTCTATGATTTAGGTGGTGGAACTTTCGACGTTTCAATTATCGAAATGGAAGATATTGATGGTGAAAAACACTTTGAAGTTTTATCTACAAATGGAGATACATTTCTAGGTGGTGAGGATTTTGATCAAAGAATCATTAGCTTTCTTGTTGAAGAGTTTAAGAAAGAACAAGGGCTTGATTTAGCAAAAGATGCTATGGCTCTTCAAAGATTAAAGGAAGCTGCTGAAAAAGCAAAAATAGAGCTTTCTTCATCAGAGCAAACAGAGGTTAGTCTACCTTATATCACTGCAGATGCTTCTGGCCCTAAACACCTCAACATTAAAATGACAAGATCAAAACTTGAGTCCCTAGTAGCAGACNTACTTAAACGCTCGATTGATCCATGTAAAACAGCGCTAAAAGATGCTGGCTTATCAAGTGGTGATGTTGATGAAATCATTCTTGTAGGTGGACAAACAAGAATGCCTAAAGTACAGCAAATGGTTAAAGATTTCTTTGGTAAAGAGCCTAAGAGAGACTTAAACCCGGACGAAGCTGTCGCTATGGGTGCTGCAATCCAAGCTGGTGTATTAGGTGGAGACGTTAAAGATGTTCTACTTTTGGATGTAACACCTCTCTCACTTGGAATTGAGACAATGGGTGGCGTTATGACAAAGTTGATTGAGAAAAATACAACAATTCCAACTAACCAGTCTCAAGTGTTTTCCACAGCTGCAGATAATCAGTCCGCTGTAACAGTTCATGTTCTTCAAGGAGAGCGTGAAGTTGCNACTGCAAACAANTCTCTGGGTCAATTCAANCTTGAAGGNATTGCTCCAGCACCTAAGGGCCAACCTCAAATTGAAGTAACCCTTGACCTGGACTCTGATGGTATTTTGAATGTTTCTGCCAAAGATAAAAATACTGGCAAAGAACAATCTATCACAATTAAATCTTCAAGTGGTCTNTCTGATGAAGAAGTCGACAAAATGATTAAAGATGCAGAAGCTCATGCTGATGAAGATAAAAAGTTCCAAGAGCTTGTCTCATCTAGAAATATGGCAGATTCGCTTGTTCATTCGACTAAGCAATCACTCGATGAGCTCAAAGATGAGATTTCTGATGATGAAAAAAGTGCAATTGAAGGAGCGCTTAGTGAGCTAGAAGAAAGCATTAAAGGTGATGACAAAGAGGNAATCGATGCTAAAGTACAAAACCTTAGTGAAAAANCACAAGTTCTAGCTCAAAAAGCTCAAGAAAAGGCTGGAGCAGATGGCGCTCCTGAAGCCAGTTCAGATGCCAGTGAAGATGTTGTTGATGCTGACTTTGAAGAAGTTAACGAAGAAAAGTAAATAGCTTTATTTGTTGATNAAAAAAAACCTCTCGTGCCAAGTGCATGAGGGGTTTAATATTTTAAGGGAAATATGTCAGAAAGAGATTATTACGAAGTTCTAGGAGTCGATAAAGGTGCAGATGAAGCCAAGATAAAAAAGGCTTACAAACGCCTTGCTATGAAATATCATCCAGATAGAAACGCAGATGATAAATCGGGTGCTGAAAAGAAGTTTAAAGAAGTTCGTAAAGCATATGATGTTATCTCAAATCCTCAAAAGAGATCAGCCTATGACCAATTTGGTCATGCGGGAGTCGAACAAGGGGGNCAAGGCTTTGGTGGTGGAAATCCATTCGGTGGAGCTGGTGGCTTTGGTGACATTTTTGGTGACATTTTTGGTGGTGGTAGTACTAAACCAGATAACCGAGGCTCGGACCTACGATATGATCTGGAAATTGATTTAAAGCAAGCTGCTGATGGTGATACTGTAAAAATAAGAGTCCCTAAAAATGATACCTGTGACACCTGCTCTGGAAGTGGTGCAAAGCCAGGCACTTCGGTTAAAACATGTGGAAATTGTCGAGGAACTGGTCAAACGACTATGCAGCAAGGTTTTTTTGCTGTTCAGCGTCCTTGTAGTCAGTGTAATGGCTCTGGTGAAAAAATCGAATCCCCTTGTGGAACCTGTCGTGGACAAGGTGTAGTTAGGAATCAAAAAACTCTATCCGTAAAAATACCTGCAGGCGTAGATACTGGCAATCGAATAAGACTTAGTGGTGAGGGTGAAGCAGGCTTGCGAGGCGGTCCTCATGGNGACCTATATGTTCAAATGCATATTAAAGAACATTCTATATTTCAACGCGAAGGTAATGATTTATATTGTGAAGTACCAATTGATTTTGCAACTTCGGCTATAGGCGGTTCGATTGAAGTACCTACACTTAAAGGTAAACTCAAAATCAATGTTCCAGCAGGAACACAAACCTCTAAACTTTTCAGACTGAGAGGCAAAGGTATGCCAGCAATGAGGCATAGTGGTTCTGGAGATTTACTATGCCAAGTCAAAGTTGAGACTCCAGTCAATTTGAACTCGAAGCAAAAGAAGCTATTAAAAGAATTCTCAAACTCTTGTGAGGCAAAGCATCACCCAGAATCTGACTCTTTTTTTGGTAAAATGAAATCTTTCTTTGAGTAATTCTGAAACAATTTGTAACAAAAAATCAATTGCTCNACTATAAAATTTCTTTTTTATAACTTAATAATCTCAAGATGAAGATTCAAAAAATTAATGCGCGAGAAGTTTTAGATTCAAGAGGAAATCCTACTGTTGAAGCTGATGTCACCTTAAATAATGGTGTCGTTGGGCGAGCTATTGTCCCCTCAGGCGCTTCGACAGGTCAAAGAGAAGCGTTAGAACTGAGAGATGGCGACAAAAATCGTTACCTTGGTAAAGGGGTTCTCAAAGCGGTTAATTTCATTAATACTGAAATAAATTCAGCTCTTCAAGGANTGGAAATATCAAGCCAAAAAATTATTGATCAGACAATGATCGATTTAGATGGAACAGAGACAAAATCCAGGCTTGGTGCAAACTCCATATTAGCAGTCTCCCTAGCATGCGCCAAAGCAAATGCTAAATCGCAAAACCAATCATTATTTCGTTCATTTAATTTTTCAGATTCCTTTCAATTACCTGTTCCAATGATGAACATTATTAATGGCGGTGAACACGCCAATAATAGTGTCGATATTCAAGAGTTCATGGTTATCCCAGCTGGTGCGCCTAGCTTCAAAGAGGCCCTTCGGTATGGCACTGAGGTATTTCATCATTTAAAGGCAGTTTTGGATAAAAAAGGGCTTAATACAGCTGTTGGTGACGAAGGTGGCTTTGCTCCAGACCTTAAATCTAATGAAGAGGCACTAGAGGTAATTATTGAGGCTATTAATAATGCTGGCTATGTTCCTGGAAAAGATATGTTCATTGGAATTGATGCTGCAAGCTCAGAGTTTTATAAAGATGGGACTTACAATTTAACATCGGAAGGCTTAAAGTTGACAAACTCTGAATTTGTGGATTATCTTGCGTCATGGGTTAAAAAATATCCAATCATCTCAATTGAGGACGGTATGGATGAAAATGACTGGGAAGGCTGGGAAATGCTGACTCATAAATTATCAAATTCTGTCCAACTAGTTGGCGATGATCTGTTTGTTACTAATAGTCAAATTCTTGCAAAAGGAATTAAGAACAATATCGCAAACTCAATACTTATTAAAGTAAATCAAATTGGAACACTCAGTGAAACATTTGATGCGATGAAGATGGCACTTGATGCTAACTACACATGTGTGATGTCGCATAGGAGCGGTGAAACAGAGGATACAACCATTGCTGATCTTGCAGTCGCGACAAATTGTGGTCAAATCAAAACAGGCTCCTTGTCTCGCTCTGATCGATTAGCAAAATATAATCGACTTCTAAGGATTGAAGAAGAACTGGGCAGCGAAGCTAAGTATCCTGGCTTAAGCGCTTTTCATCATCTACTATAGCTAAGACATTNATCTTGTTTTAGTACTTAATGTTAATTTAAGGTTAAAATAACATTTCATTGACTATTTAGGGTGACTGATTGGAATCACTGTCCACTTTTTGGCTAAGTGTTTTACTGTTTTTACTAATTATTGCATCGGCTTTTTTTTCTGCATCAGAAACTTCGATGATGGCACTCAATCGCTATCGTCTTAAAGCTTTAAGTGCAAAAAATAATACTCAAGCCAAGAGGGTAGAAAAACTTCTAAAAAAAATTGATTATTTGATCGGTGGTATATTGCTAGGCAATAACTTCGTCAATATACTGGCGGCAAGTATTGCAACCCTTCTGTCGATAAAACTATGGGGAGAAGGCTCAGTAATTATTGCCTCATTAGTTCTAACTTTGGTCATTTTGATATTTGCTGAAAATACTCCAAAGACCTTTGCAGCAAAAAATCCTGAAAAAATTGCATTGCCTGCCTCNTGGCTATTAGAGATACTAATAAAAATTTTCAAGCCTCTAATCTACTTAATATCAGTAATCTCTCAATTCATTCTACAATTATTTGGACTCAAAAATGTCAGCAAAGATATCTTAAATTCTGAAGAACTCAGAATGGCTGTCAAAGACTCAAAATCTCAAATGTCGAAAAATTATCAAAATATGCTTCTCAATATTATTGACCTTGAAAAAGTAAAAGTTGAGGATATTATGATTCCACATCACGAGCTAGTAAGTGCTGATGCTAATAATGAAGATGAATTATTTGAACAATTCAAACGAATTCAACATAACCGTCTACTTCTCTTTGAAGGCTCAGAAAACAACATNATTGGAACAATTCATATGAGGGATATTCTTAATATTTATGCCAAAGAAGAAATAAATGTCAGCAAAATTAAGGAATTAATTAGAGAGCCTTATTTTATTCCTGAGGGCACTCCTTTATCGCAACAACTTGANCACTTTAAAAAACAAAAAAGGAGGCTTGGGATTGTTGTAGATGAATACGGCGAGGTCAAAGGAATGGTTGTATTGGATGACATTTTAGAGGAAATAGTTGGACAATTTACGTCGTCACAAGGTGAAACTATCGAAGAAATTAAAATNCAGGATGATGGNAGCTACCTTGCAGACCCAAGAGTAAGTATAAGAGAACTCAACTCAGAGCTCAATGTTAAACTCCCTTTTGATAGNGCAAAGACGCTTAATGGATTAATCTTAGANCAGCTCCAAAGCTTTCCCCAGCACAACGTATCTCTAAAAATTGATCCTCTAATTATTGAAATTATCCAGGTCAGTAAACAAGGCATTAAACTTGTTAAAATCACAAAAATAAATTAGGTATTATCTTTACAAAATCACCATTACTAAATAAAAGGACAATCAATGTTTAAATTTTTTACTCAAAAAAAATGGTTCCTCTGGGCGTATCTTGGTTCTGCCGTAATTCTTACATCTTTATGGCTTTCAGTTCAAATTGATGTCCAAATCAATGAATGGTTTGGTGGCTTCTATGACATGATACAAAAAGCTCTAGGTACGCCAAATGCAGTGACAATGGAAGAGTATATTGGAGGCCTTTGGAGCTTTGCAAAGCTAGCTGCAATGTGGATTGTTTTAGGATTAGCCACTTCATTTTTGACTTCACACTTTTTGTTTCGTTGGAGATCATCAATGGTTGAGTTTTATCATAGCGTATATGATAAAGCTCGCACGATTGAGGGTGCATCTCAACGTGTTCAGGAAGATACCATTAGGTTTTCAAGAATAATGGAAGGATTGGGCACTAGCCTCATTGAGTCTGTTATGGTGCTTGTAGAGTATTTTCCATTATTAATGGGGCTTTCTGTTGGTATACCGATTATGTGGTTTGGTGACTGGGAGTATGGTTTAGTAACTGGAGCTTTAATCTGGGCAGTTGGNGGAACAATACTAATGATTGGCTTAGCATGGATATTGAGATTGGTCGGCATAGAATATGATCTTCAAAAAAGAGAGGCTGCCTATCGAAAAGTTCTTGTAATTGCAGAGGATGACGGCACCGTGAGACCTAAAACTCTCAATGAGCTTTTTGAGGGTGTCAGGCTAATACACTACAAGAGCTATTTATTTTATTTGTACTTTAATATCGGTAGACTGGCTTATCTTCAAATAAACGTATTGGTTGCATACATTGTTCTTGCTCCTGCGATAGTCGCAGGAGTAATGACTTTAGGTGTTATGCAGCAAATCATTAGGGCATTTGGTAGAGTAGAGGGATCACTTCAGTATTTATTTAATTCCTGGCCTACTATTATTGAACTCGCAAGTGTATATAAACGTCTAAAAGAGTTTGAGAGTCAGATTGAATCGATGACTGAGCTCGAGACAGAGTAGTTATATAGTAATTGATTGTCCCATCTTAAGTGCTTGACCTTCCTCAAGACTTAATTTNGGAAAGTCATTAGANATCAGAATGATTACGGTTGATCCCATATTAAAGCGACCCATCTCATCCCCTTTTTTAAGTCTAATTTGTTGGCCTTTGTAATCATAATTTTTAACTAATTTAGAGTATGGAGGCGTAATCTGTCCCTCCCAAGAAGTCTGCATTGATCCAACAAAAATCGCACCAACCAATACAAAGACCATTTCACCAAATTCAGTATCAAAAAAACANACAAGCCTTTCATTACGGGCAAAAACTTGATCAATACTATCAACTGTTCTCTGATTTACGGAAAATAGGTCTCCAGGAATATATTTCATCGAAACCAAAGAACCATCACAGGGCATATGTATGCGGTGGTAGTCCTTCGGTGATAAATAAATTGTCGCAAAACTCCCAAGGCAACNAGTATCGAGAGATTTATCATCCAGCAAAGCTTGAACTGAGTATTTTCTACCTTTGGCTTGAACAATCTCTGACTCTTTGATATTTCCAGCNTGTGAAACAACTCCGTCCACCGGAGAAATCATTAATGAACTAGATATTGGCCTTGAACTTTTTTTGAGAGACCTTGTAAAAAAATCATTGAAGTTATCATAATCTTTAACATTTTCTCTCTCGGCCTCACCCAGATTTACCTCATACTTTTCTACAAACCAGCTGGTAAAACTATTTTTTAGCCATGGAGTATNAATTCTTGCAAAGCGAAACATCAACCTCGATAAAAGATGCTGTGGCAAAAGGTATTGAAGAAAAATCATTAATCAAGCTTGTCAATAATGAAACTAACCGCCTCCTTAAANTCAATTTCAACTTTATCTGGATGCATCCTAGATTTATATTCGATTTTCCCATTATCAGCATGAGTATCACTAATCACAANGCGATGCGGAATTCCAAGAAGTTCAGAGTCAGCAAACATAATTCCAGGTCGCTCTTTACGATCATCGATTAAGACGTCAATATTCTTATCTATGCAGTCTACATATAACTGATCTGCAAGGGCTTTTACGCGTGATGATTTATTGTAATTTATTGGCACTATGACAAGCTCAAATGGGGCAATGGCTTGAGGAAAAATAATACCTCTATCATCGTTATTTTGTTCAATACTCGCTGCCACAATACGNGTTACACCAATACCATAGCAACCCATATTCATATTCACTGCCCTTCCATCATCACCAATTACGTTAGCATTCATAGAATCTGAATACTTAGTGCCGAGCTGAAAAATATGACCTACCTCAATACCTCTTTTAATTTCAATCTTTCCTTCTCCATCGGGTGATGGATCGCCAGCAACAACGTTACGTAGATCTGAAGCAATAATNTTTTTTGTGTCCCTTATCCAGTTGACTCCAATGTAATGCTTATCATCTTCATTAGCACCACAAACAAAATCTGACAAACATGCCCCAGCATAATCAACAAAGATTGGAATATTAAGATTTACAACGCCAATAGATCCAAAAGAGCACCCTAATTGCTTAAGAACTTTGCTCTCTTCCGCCATTTGCAGAGGGTGTTTAACACCATCCAATTTGGATGCTTTTACTTCATTAAGCTCATGATCGCCTCGCAAAACAAGAGCAATAAGACTGTCATCACTACCTTCAACAATAAGCGTTTTTATTGAGTTTTTTGGGTCAATTTTTAATAAATTACAGACATCGTCAATTGTTTTGACTCCTGGTGTTTGGGCAATCTCTAACTCTTGTTTAGGAGAATTAGGTTCGCCTTGAGGAAGCGTTTCAGCCCTTTCAATATTGGCAGCATAACCAGAAACATCAGAAAAACAAATGGCATCCTCACCTGACTCAGCAAGAACATGAAATTCATGCGAACTATCACCNCCAATAGCTCCAGAATCAGCCAATACAGGNCTATAGTCCAAACCCAANCTATCAAAAATATTACAATAAGTCTGGTGCATCACTTGGTATGTTTCACCCAGTGATGCTTCATTTATATGAAAGGAGTAAGCATCTTTCATAATAAATTCTCTTGAACGCATAACNCCAAAACGAGGNCTTATTTCATCTCTAAATTTTGTTTGAATTTGATAAAAATTGATAGGNAGCTGCTTATAACTTCTTAAATACTGTTTAGCTATGTTGGTAATGACCTCTTCATGCGTCGGACCCATGCAAAAATCTCTCTCATGCCTATCCTTAAATCGAAGCAACTCAGGACCATANTCCTCCCACCTCTTAGATTCTTGCCATAGCTCAGCCGGCTGCGCTACCGGCATCAACAATTCTAATGCCTTTGATTTATTCATCTCCTGTCTTATGATTTTTTCAACTTTCTGAATAATTTTCAGTCCAATTGGAAGGTAAGAGTAGAGTCCNGATGCCAATTTAGATATTAGACCAGCTCTTATCATTAATTGGTGAGAAATGATTTGGGCATCGTTAGGTGCCTCTTTGACTGTAGAGATTAAAAAATCACTGCTTTTCATATAAAATGAGTTTATATCAAAAAATAATTCGATTTTACCTAATGCCTGATTTTCAATCTTTATTAATTTATATTATTCCATTGCTTTTTGCAATTACACTTCATGAGGCTGCTCACGGNTGGGTTGCAAGTAAATTGGGTGATCATACTGCAAGAATGATGGGGCGAGTTACCCTAGATCCAACCAAACACATTGATCCTATTGGCACCATAGCCATTCCACTCGTTCTTCTGATTTCATCATCTGGCTTTATCTTTGGATGGGCTAAACCGGTCCCCATTAATTTTAATGCGCTAAGATCTGGAAAATCCGGAATGATTTGGGTTGCGCTAGCTGGACCAGGCGCCAATTTATTGATGGCTATTGGTTGGCTATTTGTGATGATTATTGCAATCAATATGAACATCCCAGTTTTAATAGAGATGGGTCGAGTTGGAATACTNGTAAATTGTGTTCTCGCTGTATTTAATCTNTTNCCTATTCCTCCATTGGATGGCTNTAGAGTCATTAGCGCCTTATTGCCNAATCGNCTNTCNTANCAATACAACCAANTNGAACAGTATGGNCTTTATATNCTTNTNGGCTTAATGTTTTTAGGTGGCTTTAATTANCTNGTAAGGCCTTNGGTTGAACTTCTTTTAAGNTGGTTTCAGTATGNGCTCGTTATTTTAGGATGANCAACTTAACTCAAGATTTTGAGCCCATTCTGGTGTTTCACTATCGTATGACTCATACCCTTCATGTTTGTCAAAAGGGTCTCTAAGAAGCTTAAAGAGAGTGTCAATCTCAACATATTCATTTAAGTCTTCTGCTTTCCTTATGGCTACTTCTGCTAAATAATTTCTTAGAATATACTTTGGATTAACTCCATTCATTAAATTATGTCTTTGGTTTAAATCTACTTTCTCTTTCTTTAAGCGCTTACGATAGTCTTTAAACCAAGGGTCAAAAACTTCTCCCAAAGAGTGTTCATCACTATTTGAGAGTTGTCTGATTGACTGATGGTAATCTTTTTTATGCGTGTAGAGAAGNTCTAAAAAATTATTGATTAAGGAATTATCACTCTCATCCTGGACTGAAAAACCAAATTTATTTCNCATTAGGGTGGAATATTCTTTGACCAGAATTTTCTCATANATCGATAGTGCTTCTTTTAGCTCTTCTTCTTTTAAAAGGGTTTTCAGAGCATCTGCAAGTCGATGTAAGTTCCATAAAGCAACAGATGGCTGTCTTTCAAAGGAATAACGACCCTGCGTATCTGAATGATTACAAATAAAACTTGGATCATAGGTCTCCATAAAACTAAAAGGGCCATAATCAATCGTCAAGCCTAAAATAGACATGTTGTCTGTATTCATAACGCCATGAGAAAATCCCTGGGCCTGCCACCTTGCAATCATTATTGCGGTTGATTGGATAACCTCACGTAATAAGCCCAAGTAATCACCCTGCTTAACTTCTGGCATGTAATGCNGTATAACAAAATCAGCTAATTTTTTGACGTTTTCATTTTGTCCCAGAGACGAAAAATATTCAAAGTGTCCAAATCGAATGTGGCTCTCAGCCACTCGCGTTACAACGGCAGCATTTTCAACGTGTTCTCTATAAACTTCAGACGTGCTGTTAACAATTGCAAGGGCTTTCGTAGTAGGAATATTTAGACCCTGCATCGCAATAGAGCAGAGATATTCACGGATGCTCGATCTCAGAACTGCGCGGCCATCAGCACCTCGAGAAAATGGTGAAGTTCCNGCGCCTTTTAATGAAAGCTCATTTCCCTCTAATTCCCCAATCAAGCATGATCGCCCATCACCAAGCTGAGGAACAAAGTAGCCAAACTGATGGCCAGCATAAACAGTCGATATAGGATTTTCTTGAGCTAGTTGTTTTTCTCCAGAGCAGATCTCTAATAACTCTTTATCAGTTATATTAAAGTTTAAATCTTGCCTTAAACTTTCGTTTACGTGAATTAAAGAGCTATTTTCAAGTCTTTGAGTTTGGATATGAGCAAAGAAATCAACGCCTAAATCCTTAAATTTTAGTGAGTTTTTCATTTAATATTTGGTTAACCTGTTTAGGGTTCGCTTTACCTTGGGTGGCTTTCATCACCTGGCCAACAAAAAAACCTAGAAGCTTTAAATTCCCATNTCTAAACTGTTGCACTTGATCAAGATTNTTNGAAATTACATCGTCTATAATCGATTCTAAGGCGTTGGTGTCAGTCATTTGCTTAAGACCCTGCTTCTCAATAATTTCATCCACACTTCCATTACCTTCCCACATCAGCTTAAAAACGTCTTTTGCAATCTTTCCAGAGATCGTGCTATCTGTAATTCTGGAGATTAACGAAAATAATTCATTAGCAGATATCGGTGAATCATTAATTTCGACTTGGTTTTTGTTTAGTGCTGCAGAAAGTTCACCCATTACCCAGTTAGCGGAGAGCTTAGCGTCTGCCCCTTTATTGATGATTATTTCAAAGTAGTCTGCGACTTCTTTTTGAGATGTTAAAATTTCAGCATCATATGAGCTTAAGCCTAATTTTTCAACAAACCTTAATTTCTTTTCAGTAGGTAACTCAGGTAGAGATTTTTTAATCTCCAAAAGGAGTTCTTCACTTATAGCAACTGGCAGTAAATCAGGATCTGGGAAGTACCTATAGTCATTTGCTTCCTCTTTAGAGCGCATTGACCTAGTTTCATTTTTAATTGAATCATAGAGTCTTGTTTCTTGAACAACTGACCCTCCATCTTCCAAGATGTCAATCTGTCTTTCTACTTCAAGGTTGATGGCTTTCTCTAAAAACTTAAAGGAATTAATGTTTTTAAGTTCGGCTCTGGTTCCAAGTTTATCACCGTGTTTTCGAACTGAGACATTCGCATCACATCGAAAGGAGCCTTCCTGCATATTACCATCACAAATATCGATGTATTGAACCAAAGCGTGTATTTTCTTAGCNTAAGNAACAGCCTCCTTTGCATTACTCATATCAGGATCTGAAACAATTTCTAGTAAAGGTGTGCCAGCTCGATTGAGGTCAATTGCTGTAAATTCATCATACATGTCATGGATTGATTTGCCTGCATCCTCTTCAAGATGAGCGCGAGTAATCCCTACTATTTTGTTTTCACCATCCTCTAAAGATATATCTATGACTCCATTTCCAACGATAGGAATTTCAAACTGCGAAATTTGATAACCCTTTGGAAGGTCTGGATAAAAATAATTTTTGCGTGCAAAAATAGAGTTTTTGTTTATCGTTGCATTGATAGATAAACCAAACCGAAGTGCCATTTTAACGGCCTCCTGATTGAGAACCGGTAGCACACCAGGGAAGCCAAGATCGACAGCACATGCTTGCGTGTTAGCTGTTGCACCGAAGGCTGTAGATGCGCCAGAAAAAATCTTTGATTTAGTTTTTAACTGCGAGTGTATTTCAAGCCCAATTACAGTTTCCCAGGTCATAAATAACTCCTCATTAATCGACTGGTGATGCGTTATGCCAATCCGTTTTNAATTGAAACTGATGTGCAGTATTNAGNAATAATTCTTCAGACCAATGGTTACCTATCAACTGAAGACCTATAGGCAAATTATCAGAAAATCCTGCAGGAATACTCATACCTGGAAGCCCTGCTAAATTAACTGAAAGTGTATAAATATCTGCCAAATACATAGATACAGAATCTTTAATAGAGCCTAACTCGAAGGCCGGTGTAGGAGAGACTGGACCCATAATAACATCGACTTCTTTGAAAGCCTTTTTAAAGTCTTCACTTATGAGCTGTCGTACTTTTTGAGCTTTGAGGTAATAAGCATCGTAATATCCAGCTGATAGTGCGTAAGCACCAATCATAATTCTTCTTTTGACCTCGTCACCAAAGCCTTCAGANCGCGACCTCAAGTATAAATCATTTAAATCTTTAGGGTCGTCACATCGGTAGCCATACCTGACACCATCAAACCTTGAAAGGTTTGAAGANCATTCGCATGGAGCAACGATATAGTATGCTGGAATAGCATTCATTGAATTTGGCAATGAAACTTCAATAATCTCAGCTCCCATTGCCTCGTAGTCCTTTATGGCTTGGATGATTACCCTTTCAACACCTTTATCCAAGCCTTCAGAGAAGTACTCTTTGGGCAGTCCAATCTTAAGCCCCTTCAATGACTTTGATAAATTTTTAGTGTAATCAGGTACTGATTTATTGGCACTTGTTGAGTCTCTTTCATCAAATCCAGCCATTGCATTCAAAATTATTGCGGAGTCCTCAGCCGTTCGCGTCATTGGGCCTGCCTGATCTAGGCTTGAAGCATAGGCAATCATTCCATAACGAGAAATCCTGCCGTAGGTAGGNTTGAGCCCTGTAATGCCACACAAACTCGCTGGTTGACGAATNCTACCACCTGTATCTGTTCCGGTAGCAAAGGGGGAAATACGAGATGCAACAGCTGCAGCAGANCCTCCTGAAGAGCCGCCAGGTACTTTTTTTGTATCCCATGGNTTTTTGACGGACCCATAGTATGAATTTTCGTTTGATGAACCCATTGCAAACTCGTCCATGTTGGTTTTGCCAAGCATAACCATATTTTGAGAGTTTAGCTTTTCACTAAGGGTTGCGTCATAAGGCGAGATAAAGGAATCCAGCATTTTTGAGCCAGCACTGGTCTTTACACCCTTTGTGCAAAAAATATCTTTGTGCGCATAAGGGATACCAGTGAGCNCAGAAGCATTTCCTTTGGCCAGGATTGAATCCGCCATTTTAGCTTGAGTGAGGGCCTGTTCACTGGTGACTGATATGAAAGCGTTTAGCTCTGAATCATCAATTCGACTTAGATAGTGCTCAGTGAGCTCTAAAGAAGAGAAATCCCTACTTTTTAGTCCTTTAATTTGCTCAGCGATAGTTAGATTATGCATCATTATTCAATTACAGTTGGAACAAGAAAATGATTATTTCCTGTCTTCGGAGCAATCTCTTGAAACTCTTCAGACAAATCATCTTCAGTAACCTGNTCGTCCCTCAGGCGTTGAGACATCTCTAAAGGGTGCGCCATTGGNTCTGCATCTCCAGTATCTATCTCCCCAAGTTGATCCATTAGGCTAAGAATATTATTGAGTTCTTTAGTGCTCTGCTCTAATTCTGAATTCTCAATACTTAATCTTGCTAAATAAGCGATTTCCTTAACTTTATTATTATCTAGTGACATCTTTAAATTAGTTTANTNACAAAAATTTGAAACAACCTTATTAAAATTTTCTTGTGAATAGGATCCGGTGATGAATGAATCTCCAATACTCTTGAGAAGGACCAAACGTATGTTGCCATCAATGGATTTCTTATCCAAAGACATTACCTCAATCAAGGTTTCACTATCCACACCCTTTTTAATTGTTGTCGGGAGATTTGCTTTTGATAGTATGCTTTGAATACGATTTGTATCTTCTTTAGAGAGATCTCCTTCAAGCATTGATAGTCTTGTTGCCATACACATTCCAATAGAGACTGCTTCTCCATGCAAATATGTTCCGTAACCAAAAGTATTTTCAATAGCATGGCCAAAGGTGTGGCCTAGATTCAATAGTGCCCGCTTTCCTTTCTCGAATTCATCTAAAGCTACAATGTTAGCCTTGTCTTCACAAGAGCGAAAAACTATGTCAATGATTAAGTCTTTGTCTCGATTCATGATCGATTCAATATTTGCTTCTAACATTGAGAGAAAATCAGAATTCCCAAGCAGCCCATATTTGATGACTTCAGCCATTCCAGCAGAAAATTCTCGATCATTCAAGGTGTCTAATGTATTCACATCAATAATGACCGCTTTTGGCTGAAAAAAAGCACCTACCATATTTTTACCTAAATCATGATTAACGCCAGTCTTCCCACCAACACTTGAGTCTACCTGTGACAATAATGTCGTAGGGATCTGAATAAAGTTAACCCCTCTTTGGTATGAAGCTGCTGCAAAACCTGTAATATCTCCAACCACTCCTCCACCAAGTGCAATNAGGGTTGAACTCCTATCAAACTTTGACTTTAACAAAGCATCAAAAATAGTATTGACNGTTTCTAAGGTTTTGTATTGCTCTCCATCAGGCAATATTACAACCTCAACATTGTATCCTTCTAATTGCTTCGTAACTTGATCCAAATATAGTGGCGCAACTGTAGTATTTGACACAATCATGACCTGCTGACCATAAATATGATCTGTAATGAAAGATTTTTGGGATAGCAAGTCACCTCCAATATATATTGGGTACGACTTCGGTCCAAGCTCAACATTAAGAATTTTTGGATAATCTGTCATTAAGCAAACACCCTANTTTCTCCTTCACCGGAGACATTTTCAATACATCTATCGCATAAATCTTGATGNACCTTATTTTGGCCAATTTCTGGGCGATGATGCCAACAACGAACACACTTTTGATGATCACTTTTNTCAACTTTAATTGCGAGCGAACTATTAATCTCTTTAGCATCAGTTGGCTTATCTGATAACTGATTCACCCTAGCTTCAGANGTGATAAAGACAAATCTTAATTCGTCCTTAAGGCCTAATAAGTTTTGATAATTATCATCTTTACAGTAAATATCNACTTCGGCATCAAGTGATGACCCNATAANNTTATTTCGCCTCATCTCTTCAAGCTCTTTTCTTAAATNTGTATTAATGTCTCTTGATGTCTCAATCACTGGATTATCAAAATTACCCTCTAAACCCTCATACCAGGTTTGAAGGAAGACACTTTCATTACTAGCTCCTGGCAAGAATTGCCATATTTCCTCTGAGGTAAATGTAAGGATGGGTGATAACCACCTGACCATTGCATGAGAGATATGAAATAATGCACTTTGGGCAGAGCGTCTCGCCAATGAGTCAGTCTGGGTCGTATATTGTCTATCTTTAATGATATCTAAATAAAAACCACCTAAATCGTTGGTACAAAAATTAAGGATAGCTTTCATAACAAAATGAAAATTATAATTATCATATTCGTTGATAACTTGTTGCTGCAAATCATGGGTTTTTGAGACAATCCACCGATCTAGAACGAGCATGTTATTGATATCAACTAAATCATTTTTTGGATCAAAGCCCTGCATATTTGCGAGCATAAAGCGTATCGTGTTCCTAATTCTTCTATAGCTATCTGCACTTCGATTTAGAATTTCATCAGAAACTGTCATCTCGCCAGAGTAATCAGTGCTTCCAATCCAGAGCCTCAATACATCGGCGCCTAGAGAGTTTACAACTTTTTGTGGGGGAATGACATTACCAAGAGATTTACTCATCTTGTGTCCATTTTGATCTACCGTAAAGCCATGGGTTAAAACCTGCTTGTATGGTGCCCTTTCATTAATAGCACAAGAGGTCAAAAGGGATGATTGAAACCATCCTCGGTGCTGGTCTGAACCCTCAAGGTACATATCGGCAACATCACTTAAATAATCACTTGCTTTTAAAACGGCATAATGACTCACGCCAGAATCAAACCAAACATCTAGAGTGTCAGTCGTCTTCTCATAATCTTTGGCTTCAGAGCCTAAAACATCCTCTGCTTTAAGTTTAAACCAAGCCTCAATACCCTCAAGCTCAATTTTTTTGGCAACCACTTCAAACAAGTTCTCAGTGTCAGGGTGTAACTCTCCAGTGTTTTTATTAATAAATAAGGTGATAGGAGAGCCCCAATATCTTTGACGCGAAATACACCAGTCTGGTCGATTCCCAACCATTAGCTCAATACGTTTTTGTCCCCAGTTTGGAATCCACTTTACATTCAGTATTTCATCATTAACCTTATCTCTTAAGTTCTTTTTAGTCATTGAGACAAACCATTGCGGTGTTGCACGGAAAATAACGGGTGTTTTATGTCTCCAGCAATGCGGATATGAGTGGGTGATAGGTTCATGCTTGACCAGAGTACCCTGATTTTTTAACAAATCGATAATCGTAGCATTAGCCTTAAAAATAAACTCTCCAGCCACTCCCTCTGTAGATTCTATAAATACACCTCTTCCATCGACTGGACATTCCACAGGGAGGTTATACTGCAAGCCAACTACATAATCATCCTGACCATGCGCTGGTGCGGTGTGAACTGCTCCAGTTCCTGTTTCAGTTGTGACGTGCTCNCCAAGGATGACTGGCACCTGTTTGTCATAAAATGGATGCTGAAGCATNATTCCCTCAAGTTCAGACCCTTTATATATTTTGCTTATTTTTTTANAGTCTTTGATTCCATATCTCTCAAGAGAAGACTCAAGTAAATCTTCAGACATAATATACAAAACCTTACCAACATCAACCAAAGCATAATCTAGATCAGGATGAAGTGAAACAGCTTCATTGGCTGGCAGAGTCCAAGGTGTTGTAGTCCAGATAATAAGCGATACAGGTTTGTCTTTTCCAAAGAAATCACCAACAACATTGAACGCAACATCAACTGTATCTGAGCCCTTATCTTTGTACTCTACTTCAGCTTCTGCCAGNGCAGATGAGCACTCTGTGCACCAATGAACGGGTTTAAAGCCTTTAGTAAGATGGCCATTTTTTACAATTTTTCCAAGTGCACGAACAATATCAGCTTCATATTTAAAATTTTTAGTTAAGTAAGGGTTGTCCCAATCACCAAAAATTCCCAATCGCTTGAAATCAACTTTTTGTTTTTTGATTTGCTTATCCGCATACTCTCTACATGCAGCTCGAAACTCATCAGCAGAAATTTTATGACCAACCTTCCCTTTCTTTTTTTCAACCATGTGCTCAATTGGAAGCCCATGACAATCCCATCCAGGAACATAAGGGGCATCATAGCCAGACAAGGTTTTGCTTTTAACAATAACGTCTTTAAGCACTTTGTTAACAGCATGTCCAATATGAATATCACCATTTGCATAAGGAGGTCCATCATGCAAAACAAATAATGGCTTGCCTTTAAATTTTTGACGAATTTGTTTGTTAATATCTTTGTCTTGCCATTCTTTAAGGAAGGAGCCTTCTCGATTCGCCAAGTTAGCCTTCATTGGAAAATCTGTAGTAGGTAAGTTTAAGGTATTTTTGTAGTCAGACATTTAGGCGTATATTATTTCTATCTAAAAACGCCATTATACTTGACACATAAGGTATATCNAGATTGATAATCTCATGAAAATNTAATTTTTAACGTCTAAAAAAGTACTAATTTAACTCTATANATTAACTGACTTGAGAAGTGCTTGCACCTGTTTAGGTTTGAGATANTCTGATTGATTTGCTCGCAACTTTTCCGGCAAACGTATATCACTAAATCTTGTTCTTATNAGTCGAGAAACTTTAAAATCTAAAGCCTCCCATAGCCTTCTTACTTCTCTTTTTCTGCCTTCTCTAACAACTACATGGTACCAACGGTTAGCACCCTCNCCGCCTCCAAGAGTGACGCGATGGAATTTTGCAAAGCCATCATCTAATTCAATGCCTGATGTGAGCTGTTTAATGTGTTCATCCTCTACCTTACCTAAAACACGAACTGCATACTCTCTATCTATTTCTGAACTGGGATGCATTAATTTATTAGCTAAATCTCCGTTATTGGTAAATAGAAGTAGTCCTGAGGTGTTCAAATCCAAACGACCCACCATAACCCATCGAGTGTTCTCAGGCAGGAAGTCAAAAACACTCTTTCGGCCCTCTTCATCCTTATTTGTGCATATTACGCCNGCCTGCTTATTTAGGATTAGTACTTTTGTCTCTTCCTCTGAGTATCGCTCAAGATCNATTAACCTTCCATCAATGGTTACCCTATCGGTTATAAGGGCTTTATCGCCAAGCTTTGCTTCTTGATTATTTATTGAAATTCTTCCTTGTTCAATTAATCTTTCTGCCCAGCGCCTAGAACCGTACCCTGCATTAGCAATGAGTTTTTGTAATCGTTCAGACATGAATTTGTATTTTAATTTAGTAGGTTATTCCCATGGCATCTCGAACTTCGTCCATAGTGGTTCTTGCCACTATTCGTGCTCGCTCAGATCCTTCAAAGATTATTTCCTGAATTAGGTTAGGGTTTGACTCATACTTAGTGATTTCTTCTTGAATAGGCTCTAATTCAGAATTGATCGAGTCCACAATCGGTTTTTTACACTCGATACAGCCTATTTTGGCATTGGTACAACCTTCCTTAACCCAGCTCAGNGTTTCATCNGAGGAATATATTTGATGCATTTGCCAAACAGGGCATTTNTTAGGATCTCCAGCATCTGTTAATTTAATACGCGCTGGATCTGTTGGCATTCGGTTCACCTTTTGCTTAACTGCTTCAGGCTTCTCNCTTAAAGAGATCGTATTATTGTATGACTTAGACATTTTTTGACCGTCCAGACC
Source organism: Thiotrichales bacterium (assembly GCA_002711905.1). Lineage (GTDB taxonomy): Bacteria > Pseudomonadota > Gammaproteobacteria > PS1 > Pseudothioglobaceae > Pseudothioglobus. The sequence goes on along the minus strand of PASI01000006.1, from coordinate 4,703 downwards.
NGGCATTTTTGATGCTTTAGTAAGAAGCGCCTCAGGCTCAGTTAATATAATCCTTCCCAAACCNTCTATATAGCCAAGGAGTCTTTCTCTATCGCCGAGGGTGATGTTTTGCTGTTCACCTAGCAGCGCTTTTGCCTTTACAAGTGACTCATCATCGCCTGTCTCTTGATAGGCTTTTCTGAGTCCTCTATAAAGTTTGGATTGTTTCTTTCCCATCTTGCCAATCGCCAATTCAGCTTTCTCTTCAAAGNCAGGTTCTCTGCCATACACAAAATTAAATCGCCTTGCAACCTCTCTTGTGAACTCAACATGCGCGACCTGATCCTCACCAACAGGAACAAGCCCGGCCTTGTAAATTAATATGTCAGCACTTTGAAGAAGNGGGTAACCCAAAAACCCATAAGTTGATAAGTCTTTAGATTTCATTTTTTCTTGCTGGTCCTTAAATGATGGAACTCGCTCTAACCAGCTCAGAGGGGTTGTCATAGATAAAAGTAAATGAAGCTCTGCATGCTCAGGNACTTTAGACTGAACAAATAGGGTTGAAGTGTTTGGATTAAGGCCAGTCGCCAGCCAGTCAATAACCATATCTGAGACGTTCTTTTCTAGATCAAGTCTATCAGAATAGTGGGTTGTAAATGCATGCCAATCTGCAACAAAATAATAAGAATCATATTCGTTTTGAAGTCTAGCCCAGTTTTTAAGAACACCATGATAATGACCAAGATGGAGTTGGCCCGTTGGACGCATTCCTGATAGTACGCGATGATCTTTCATTGTATTTAATTAAGGGTTGAATGTTTATTTATATTATCCCACAGATTGGCTATAGCTTTCCAAGCCATCTAGAACCAAATTATCAAAGAATTCTATAGATTCAGGAAGCTCTTTTTTGATTTCTTTTGCCATTCCTCCACAAACAGAAACGACTCCGTTTGAGAAATTTGATTGAAAACTTTCAATTTGATAATTTATAGCACTTACCATCATTGCGTGAGTTCCGAACCTCCAAGCATCATCTGTATTATTTGCTAAGCCGATCAAACCTACGCTTAAATCACTCGTTTTAAACTTTTTAAAACTCCCTCTAAGAGCGCTAATACCAGGCATTATTATGCCTCCTTGATGCAATCCATTTTTATCTATCACATCAAAAGTAATAGCGCTACCAATATCAATTACTAAAAGCGGCTTATCAGGAAAATGCTTTATCGCACCTAACATAGCGACAAATCGGTCAGTGCCAAGCTTGGAAGGATCTTCATATGAGAGCGTAAGACTTCCAAACTTCTTTTGAGGCTCAATAACATTAATCATCTCAAAATGATTGGACATATCCTGAATAATGTTAGGGTAAGCTACTGCACTAACCCAAGCAATATTTGACTCATTGAGTAATGTTATTGAAAAATTTTCTATACTCTCGGAAAAAACTTTTGAATCACTCGTACGCCATTTAATCGCAGAGTTTCCAATATCTATAAATAGGTTAGATTGGGACATCAAAAAGCGCTGAATTTATCCACAGATGAACCAAAATACTTGCTGCGTAACCCAAAGCAATCGCCCAAACCCATTTTAGGTGTGACACAAAAGTATAGTAACCTTTTGATTGACCCATTAAGGCTACACCAGCCGCAGAGCCAATAGAAAGAAGGCTTCCGCCAACTCCTGCTGTCAATGTGACTAATAGCCATTGACCGAGTGACATATCAGGCGTCATCGTTAATACCGCAAACATCACTGGTATATTATCCACAATCGCTGATAAGATTCCTACTAATACGTTAGCGTAAGTAGCGCCCAGCTGAACATACAAGGCTTCCGATACGAGCGCCAAATATCCCATAAAACCTAGACCACCAACACTCACTATGACGCCAAAAAAGAACAATAAAGTGTCCCACTCTGCTCTTGAGACCTTTCTGAAAATATCAAATCTCTCAGAGATTGGATCGTTAGGGTTGTGTCCTCTTTTGACAAAATAACTAACAATCATCAAATAACCCAATCCTGTCATCATTCCCATCGCTGGAGGTAGATGCAAGAAATTATGGAAGCTGACTGCAGTCGCAATAGTCAAAAGAAACATAAATGTAATTAAAACGCCGCCCCTTTTAATGTCAACTTGTTCATCAATAGCCTCAGGCTTTTCATTTTTAATCGCAAAATGCATAATCCCAGCAGGTATGAGGAAATTGACCAAAGATGGAAGGAATAGGCTAAAGAACTGCTGAAAATCAACCAGACCTTTCTGCCAGACCATTAGTGTTGTAATGTCCCCAAATGGACTGAATGCGCCGCCAGCATTTGCAGAGACAACAATATTAACAAAAGCAATTGAAATAAATCGCGCATTTCCAGCTCCAACTGCCAAAACAACCGCGCCCATAACTAGTGCCGTAGTTAAGTTATCCGCAATTGGCGACATAAAGAATGCTATAAATCCAGTTAGCCAGAAAAGTTGCCTGTAACTAAAACCTTTTGATATAAGCCAAACCTTTAATTTTTCAAAAACAAGGCGCTCACGCATCGCCTCAATATAGGTCATTGCAACTAATAGAAAGAGGAATAATTCAGCATATTCTAAAAAATTATGCCTCACAGCTGCTTCAGCAGCATGAGGAATACCTTCTGATGCATAAACCCAGCCAATAATTCCCCAAATAATTCCAGCAACCAAGATAACTGGCTTAGATTTTCGGAAATGGGTAAATTCTTCAAGCATTACAAACNCATATGCTATGACAAACAAAATAACGGCTANGTAACCAGCCCAATGACTTGTTAAATCGAGAGTAGTGGTATCAGAAGCAGCAAAAGTAAGGCTTGGAAGTAATCCAATTAATATCGGTAAAATTTTATTCATTGTTTAATCTTTTAAGTATTGGTCCATGTTCATCATTAAGAGTTATCTCGTCATCTTTAAGGNCTATATCAAGTGTAGCCAAACAATAAAATAACGAATCATATTTTACCCTAGTCACAACAATTCCACTACCTTTATATCGATCACCTCTTGCCAATGCAGCCTTTGATAAAGCACAATATAGTGAGTCACCAACTTGTAAATCACTATCGNAGACAAAAGAGAATAAACGCCGTTTAGCAGATCCTAAATAATGCAACCTGGCAACAACCTCTTGCCCAGGGTAGCACCCCTTTGAAAAATTTACTCCTATTTCATCAATATCCAAATTAAGCATTTGAGGAACAAATTTTTCACTAGTACTAGCGAATACTTCAGGNAAGAAAGAATCTATGCACGCTTTATTCCACTCATGATTGTGATTCATTGTTATCTCAGCGTTTGTATTTCGAGCTTCAATTAGGATTGATAATCTTTCATTAATAGAATAGCTATTTGGTTTTTTTTCATCAATAAAACCAAATTGATAATAATTTTCTGAAATATCATCAATAATTACATCTGACATTATGACAAACATTTGTAGACGAGATTTAATCTTATCAAGAAGATTAATTGGAAATGAAAGCAAAAAATTAGCGTCATAGCGCATGACCCAAAATAGTCCAATAATCTTCCCTTGGTGCTGGCAATATGCATTTATCTGAGCAATAGAGCGGCCAATCTTACTAACATCGTTACTAAACTGATTTTGAAGAAAAACCTCTGAGTCTGAGCCAGAAATTCTTAAAAGAGCACGATCTTGAAGAAGTACCTTCATTGTTCATTTTTCCCAATAACTTTTTATGGCTATATTTTAATCAATTTATAAGATAAAAATTTTCAATAGAAATAAAAAAACCCAGGGCAAGCCCTGGGTTTTAACACTAACTTATATTTAAGTTAACTATTGTATCTAACCGAAATTAGAATGCAACAGCAGCCTTAAGTGTAAGTGAAGAGTTTGACGTGTCATATGTTGCAGATAGCGTAGCACCTGAAGTTAGATCACGAGAAACTGCAATTGTAGTGTAAGCATCTTTCTGTGCTGTTGAATACTTCGTAGAAGTAGTTGAANCCNNAGAAGCACGCTCAGCAGTATGTGAAACTACAACTGTGTTACCAGTAACACCNAANNTTGCAGTTACAGCTTTATCACTGTTCAACGTTACAGCAGTACCTGCAACAGTTGTACCAATTGACCACTCACTTGNACCAGCGTCATTAGTCAAGGTAATATCCATACCAGCAATNCTAGCAGAACCAGTAGTTGTATCAGCACCATCTTGAACAGTATGAGCTACNGTAACACCTGAGAATGTACCTGTAACAGTAACATCACCAGTATCATCTAGACCAATTGTAGCGTCACCAATTGGAGCGTCAAGNCTTACAGTTACACTTCTGTTATCACCAGAGTCTGAAGTAAGTCCACCAGTTGTAGNAACAGTAGCAGAATCATCTTCGTTATGCATGTCAGCAGAAATTGTNANAGGACCAACTGTAGTTGCCAATGTAGAAGCAGTTACAGAATAGCCAGCATCAATGTCAGCTGATTGTGTAAATGTTGTTGAACCTGCTGTACCTGTTATTGTTAAGTCAGCATCATAAGTAGTTGCAGAAGCACCAGCTGTACCAGCTGCGCTACCGTTATCATCATACTTAACAGATGCAGTACCACTTAGAGCGATCGCACCCATAGCAGTTGATGCTACAGCTGTTGTCGCAAATAGAGCGATTAGTTTTTTCATTTTATTCTCCATTTAGAATATTTAATTGTTGGAATTTCCAACAC
>PASI01000005.1 GCA_002711905.1 Thiotrichales bacterium | reverse complement strand
TCATTTTTATTTACAGGGCAAAGGCTGTAGGTTGAGTTGGTAAGTAAAACACTGGTCGGGGTTTTTTCAATGATTTCAGTATATCCATTTGCCCCACCAAGGCCGACCGAATAATCTTGATAATTGGCGTTAGTTGCAGTTGCAATAAGCTCATCTTCATCTCTTGAGGCAGATAAAAAATCACCAGTTATGAGGTAAGCTTCATCTTGAAACTTTACATTGCCAGTAGCCAATATGGAGCTATCAACTGAAGAGACTTCTACATCATTTGCTGATAAAAATAAACTTTCAGAGTTTACCTCCACATTTCCTGAAAGAAGATATTTTCCTTCAAGAATTTCACTTTCATCGGCTTCAATATCTAGTGCACCCGTATTTTCTGAAAATTTTTCAATTGGGAACAAGGTTTGATATTCAGAGCAGTTATCACAAACCGGTTGGCTTGGAGTGCAGTTAAGATTTATTCCTTCAGCATTAGTTGAGAAATGACTTAAAATTAAAATGATAAAGATTAAGTGCTTCTTCATAAATTTATGGTGAGCTGAAAAATGTTATTTTATCATTATATTTTGCTAAAAAATGCTTCAGATTTTTAAACTTCATTACCTTTTAAATTACATTTTTGCAATATAAATTGGGTAAAATAACTTTTTGATTTTTTGAGAAAAATATTTTGCTTTCCTATATTGCTTGTTAGTACTTGTTTTTTTCATCTTTGACCATATCTTTACTTTAACTTAAATTTTTTAAGGAAACTGCGTGAGCAATAATAATAATGGAGCCAATATGGCTTGGAATGATAACAATAATCAAACTCCACCAGAGCTTGATGAGGTTATCAAGGACTTTAAAAATAAATTTAACTCTACTTTCGGCGGTAAGTCTTCAGGTAATTCGGGAGCAAGTAAAGCTGCAAAAGGTAGTCTTAAATACATCATCATTCTTGCACTGATAGTTTGGTTTGCAACTGGAATTTATATTGTTGACCCTGCTGAAAGAGGCGTTGTTTTGCGTTTTGGTGCCTTTCAAACCTCTACTACCCAAGGACCTCACTGGCACATACCGTACCCTGTTGAAGCTGTCTATAAAGTAAATGTTGAGCAAATTCGTGCAGCTGAGATTGGTTTTAGAAATGTTCAAAATTCCTATAGTGGCGGCGTTAGTTCTGAATCACTAATGCTGACAAAAGATGAAAATATGGTGGATGTTAAATTAGCTGTTCAATACAAAATAGTTGATGCTCAGTCATATTTATTTAATGTATACAATCCTGAACTAACACTTAGTCATGTTGTTCAGAGTGTTATAAGACAGGTTGTTGGTGACAATACGATGGACTATGTTTTAACAACAGGACGTGAGCAAGTTGCACAAGAAGTTAAAGTTGCCTCTCAAGCTCTTTTAAATGAGTACAACACAGGACTTATGATTACTGCAGTTACTATGCAAGATGCTCAGCCTCCAATCCAGGTAAAAGCTTCTTTTGACGATGTTGTAAAGGCGCGTGAAGATGAGCAAAGATATATTAACGAAGCAAAAGCTTATGCAAATGATATTGTTCCTAAAGCTCGAGGTGCGAGCCAAAGACTTCTTGCAGAAGCTGAGGCTTATATGTCTGAAGTCGTCTCAAAGTCTGAAGGAGAGGCTTATCGTTTTAATCAGATATTAACTGAGTATACGAAAGCTCCTGAAGTTACTAGAGAGCGCCTGTATAGAGAAACGCTTGAAGAGGTTTTCAGTTCCACTAATAAGGTCATTGTTGACTCAAGCTCAAACTCAATGATGTATTTGCCAATTGACCAGCTGATTAATTCATCAAGGACACCAAAATCAACATCATCGAGTAGTTCTTTCCAGCAAACCCCATCTGGTAATTCGAATGATCAAAGTGTATTACGTTCAAGGGAGAATAGATAATGAAAAGAATTATTATTGTAATAGCTGTATTAGTCGCTATTCTTCTATCTTCAAGTCTCTATACGGTTAACGAAACTCAGGTAGCGATCAAATTAAGACTTGGTGAAATAGTATCTGTTGAGAACAAGCCAGGGCTTAAGTTTAAAACGCCATTTGTCAATAACGTTGTCACGTTTGATAAGCGTATTCAAACTTTAGACTCTGCTTCAGAATCATTTCTGACGGTTGAAAAGAAAAATGTTGTGGTAGACTCTTACGTTAAATGGCGTATTGTTGACACACAGAAATTCTACATATCAACTGGTGGTGCTATGGCATCAGCGAACCTAAGGCTAGCTCAAAATAACCAGGACGCCCTTAGAAGTGANTTTTCTAAGAGAACTATTATTGAAGTAGTTTCAGATGAGCGTGAAGCCATTATGGCTAGTGTTAAAGCAAAGCTTAAAAAAATTGCTGAAGANGAGTATGGTATAGAAATTATAGATGTTCGTATCAAGCGAATTGAACTCTCTCAAGAAGTAAGAAATTCTGTTTACAGTAGAATGGAAACTGAAAGGAAGGGTCTTGCTAATAAGTACCGCTCTGAGGGAGCTGAGGAAGCAGAAAAAATTCAAGCCTTTGCTGACAAGGAAAGAACGATTATTCTTGCAAATGCTTACCGTGATTCTGAAAAGATTCGAGGTGAGGGAGACGCTATCTCTGCTAGTAACTACGCAGAAGCATACAGTCAAGATGTAGACTTCTATTCTTTCTATCGCTCGCTTGAGTCTTACAAGAAATCCTTCAGTGAACAGGGAGATATTTTAGTCCTTAATCCAGATTCTGAGTTTTTCCGTTACTTTAACCCAACTAAGTAATTTGGGTTATGAGTAATTGGCAGTTACCTGAGGGCATCGATGAGCTCACTGGTGATGAGGCCATTGCTTTCGAGAGTACTAGAAGAAATTTATTAGATTTGTACCAGAGCTGGGGGTACAGCATCGTTGTCCCCCCAATGATTGAATACTCCGATACTTTGGTTTTAAATTCAAAGTCTATAGACGATAAAACTTTTAAATTCTTAGATTCTTCTTCAGCTCGTATGCTTGGAGTGCACTCTGATATAACGCCACAAATTGCGAGAATTGACTCCAAACATGCCGAACCTAATAGTATCAGTCGTTACTGCTACATTAATGCAATTTTACAAACAAAGGCAGATGACTTCTACGCTTCTAGGTCTCCAATTCAAGCAGGAGCCGAGTTATATGGTTATAAGGGAACTGATGCAGACATTGAGGTCATCGTCTTAATGCTTTCATCCTTAAAGCTCTTAAACATAAAGAATATAACCTTAAGTCTTGGTAATACAGCCATTTTTAACGCTCTATGTGCNTCTGCAAATCTTGAAAGTAAAGAGATAACAGNGCTAAGAGATATTTTCAGAAGAAAATCAGTTCCAGATCTTGAAAGTTTTCTTATTGACACTAAGATTAAAGATAGTGATAAATTTAAATCTCTCATCTCACTTGATGGCGATGAGAAAATTCTCGAAGAGGCCCAAGTTATTTTTAANGGTATTCCTTCAATTGTTGATGCAATTAACGATTTAACTAAACTTAACGATTTTTTCAAAAATCAGAGCGTCAATTTAATGTTTGANCTTGGTGAAGTCAAAGCCTATGAATACCATGATGGAATAGTATTCGCAGCATACAGCGATAAGTTCTCTAAAGCTATTGCCCAAGGCGGTAGATACGATGCATTAAGTAAATCATTTGACTCTAATAGGGAGGCCACAGGTTTTTCTTTTGATCTCAAGTTTTTAATTCACCAGCAGGAAAATTCAATTCAAAAAAGTAAAGTGTTAAATGCGCCAAACATTGATAATCCAGANTTTATTCAATTTGTAAATGATCTTAGAGCTAAGGGANATATTATCAAAACAGATTTAAATGGTTCAACTGAGGTTGATTTAATTCAAGAAAATGGAAAATGGAGATTAAAGGAATAGTATGGGAAAAAATGTAGTAATCATTGGCACTCAGTGGGGTGATGAGGGTAAAGGAAAGATAGTNGATTTGATTACTGACAAAGTAAGCTCTGTAGTTCGTTTTCAGGGCGGACATAATGCAGGCCATACTTTAGTGATAGATGGCAAGAAAACTGTATTACACCTAATCCCATCTGGCATCCTTAGANGCAAGGTTAACTGTTATATTGGTCATGGCGTTGTTTTATCAATGACCGCTCTTTTAAAAGAGATGAATGAGCTTGAAGATTCAGGTGTCAAGGTTAAATCAAGATTGAAAATAAGTCCAGGATGTCCATTAATTCTTCCATACCACATAGAGCTTGATAATGCCCGTGAAGCCCATAGAGGTAAAGCGGCTATTGGAACTACTGGAAACGGTATTGGTCCGGCCTATGAAGACAAAGTAGCCAGACGGGGGCTTCGGGTTGGAGATTTACTAGATGAAGTCTTGTTTTCAGAAAAATTAAAAGAGGTTGTTGATTATCACAATTTCAGTTTAGAAAATTATTATGAGCAGTCACCTGTTGATTTCGAGACAGTATTGGCGCAGGCATTGGAGCAAGCAAAAACAATTAAGCCAATGATTTTGGATGTTGCCGATGAACTTCATCAACAAATGAAAAGCTCCGAAAATATACTATTTGAGGGCGCTCAGGGAGCGCTCTTAGACATTGATCAAGGGACCTACCCTTTTGTAACATCTTCAAATACAACGTCTGGAGGCGCAGTGACTGGCTCTGGTGTTGGTGTTAGAGATATTGACTACGTTTTAGGTATTGTTAAAGCATATACAACCAGAGTTGGTGGAGGGCCTTTCCCTACAGAGCTTGATTATGATGTAAATACAGATGAGGGAGACACTGTTGGAAGAGAGCTTTGCTCTAAGGGGCATGAGTTTGGAGCGACTACGGGTCGTCAAAGGCGATGTGGATGGCTCGATTTAGTGATTTTGAATCGTTCATTTAAAATGAATGCAGTGAGTGGTATTTGCCTAACTAAACTTGATGTAATGGATGATTTGGACTTAATTAAGATTTGTATAGCATATGAGATTGATGGCCAGCAAACCACAATCCCTCCTTTTTCTGCAGAAGGCTATAGTGCTGCAAAACCAATCTATATTGAAATGCCAGGATGGAAAACCTCAACGATTGGGACCCATTCCTTTGAAGATTTACCTATAGAAGCAAAAAACTATATCAAAAAAATTGAAGAGTTAAGTCAGATTCCAGTTGATATTCTCTCAACAGGCCCTGATAGAGATGAAACGCTGATAATAAATAATCCATTTGATTAATCTTCAAAAACTCTAAGCTTGCTTTATACTTAGCACATTATGTCAGACCCTCACTATCACCGTGAAGCGGAAAAATATGAGAGCCCGATTCCATCTCGTGAACATATTTTAAGTTTTATTCAAGAAAAACCCAAAAGTAAACGCCAGCTTTTCGAAGTTCTCTCTCTTGAAGATGATCAAAAAAAAGCCTTTGAAAGGCGATTAAGAGCAATGGTTAGAGATAAGCAGCTAAGTTGTAATAAAAGTGGTGTTTATCGTCCTTTTTCGAACAGAGGGCTCATATCTGGCACTGTTATTGCAAACCCTAAGGGATTTGGTTTTGTTTCCTTAGACAAGGGCGGAAAAGACCTGAGGCTTTCAAGCCAACAAATGAAATTAGCATTTCATGGAGACAAGGTCAAGGTTCGCCTTCTGAATCGTAAACTAGATGCAGAAATTGTCGAGGTTACAGAAACGGTTAATACACTCGTTGGAAGGCTTCATATTGATAAGAAAGGAAGCTATGTCGTTGTCGATGATAAGCGCATCAAGCACCAAATTGATATTGTTGAGCTTTTAGAAGGGTGCAGTGATAATCAAGTGGTTGTGGTTGAAGTGTTGACATCTCCAACGCTTGAAAAGAATGCTACTGGAAGAATAACTTCAATACTTGGAAATTATTTAGATGAAGGTGTAGAGGTTGACTCTGCCATTCATCGCCACCAAATTCCATCCACTTTTGGGGATGAGGCATTAAAAGAGTCAGCAAAGCTGCCAACTAAAGTTCTTCCAAAAGATAAAGAGAATCGAGTCGATATTACAAATTTAGAACTCGTAACAATTGACGGAGAAGACTCGAGAGATTTTGATGATGCTGTATATGCTATCCCGTCAAAAAAAGGATGGAAGTTGATTGTGGCTATTGCGGATGTATCACACTATGTCAAGGAAGGCACAGAGCTTGATACTGAGTCATTAGAGAGAGGAAACTCAGTTTATTTCCCTCACAGGGTTGTTCCCATGTTGCCTGAGGTAATCTCTAACGGACTATGCTCTCTTAACCCAGAAGTTGAAAGGCTTTGTATGGCCTGTGAAATGGAAATCGATTCCGTAGGATCTCTTTTGGAATATAAGTTTTATCCAGCAGTAATGCTATCCCATGCTCGCTTAACCTACACAGAGGTTAACGAGATGCTTGAGAATAAGAAGAGCCCATTAAGAAAAAAGTACAGTAATGTCCAGGAGAATGTAGACTTTTTATATGGACTTTATCAAACTCTTAGAATTTCAAGGCAAAAAAGAGGGGTTATGGATTTTGATAGAATTGAAAGCCAAATTCTATTCGATGACAAAGGAAAAATCGAAAATATTATTGCTCGTAAAAGAAATGATGCCCATAAGCTAATTGAAGAGTGTATGTTGATGGCAAACCAAGCTGCAGCAAAATACCTTCAACGCGAAAATGAAGATTTTTTGTATCGCGTTCATCCTAAGCCAACTTCTGAAAAGGTAGAGGTTACAAGGCAATTTTTAAATGCGATAGACCTCAGACTGGAAGGAGGACTTGAACCAGATTCTAGTGATTTTGCTAAATTACTTAAAAATGCCATTGGTAGGGAAGATGAGAATATTATTAAAACAGTCGTCCTAAGAACCATGAAGCAGGCGACCTATACTCCCAAAAATGAAGGTCATTTTGGATTAGCTTTTGAAGATTACACTCATTTTACTTCGCCAATTCGTCGCTATCCAGACCTTCTTGTTCATAGAGCTATTAAAAGATCACTGTTAAACAATCACCGTGAACAGTCCAATAGAATGGTTGAAATGGGTGCTCATCTTTCAATGACTGAGAGGCGAGCTGATGATGCCTCGAGGGATGTTGAGCAATGGCTTAAGTGTGAATATATGAGAGATAAAGTTGGCGAAAGCTTTAGTGGCGTCATCTCTGGTGTTGCGGGGTTTGGTCTGTTTGTAGAGCTTACAGATATTTTTGTTGAGGGTTTAGTGAGTGTTCGTGATTTAAAGGAAGATTACTTTATCTTTGATGATGTTCATCATCAACTTAAGGGTCAAAGAGGCGGAAGAATTTATCGTTTGGGAGATACGATTAAAGTTAAAGTAGTCTCAGTTAACCTTGACGATAGAAAGATAGAGTTCGTTCCAGTTAATTAATCACTACAGAGACTATTCAGTTATAGCCCCGCGAGAAGCCGATTGAGCGAGTTTTGCATATTTAGCAAGCACGCCTTTTGTATATTTAGGCTTGGGCTGCTTCCAATTTGAAAGTCTTTGATTGATTATCGATTCATCAACTATGAGTTCAAGACGATTATTTTCAGCGTCAATAAGAATTTCATCACCATCCTCAATAATAGCAAGAGTTCCACCCGTATAAGCTTCAGGTGTAATGTGACCCACCACAAAGCCGTGAGTACCTCCTGAGAACCTTCCATCAGTGATGAGTGCTACTTTCCCACCAAGACCTTTTCCCATAACGGCTGAAGTAGGGGCTAACATTTCTCTCATTCCCGGGCCACCTTTAGGTCCCTCATATCGAATGACTATAACATCTCCCTCGACGATTTGATCCTTTAGGACAGCCTGAAGAGCATCCTCTTCGCAAGCAAACGTTTTCGCCTTGCCTCTGAAGGTCAATCCTTCTTTACCAGTGATTTTGGCAACCGCGCCTTCGGTTGCTAGGTTACCCCTAAGAATTCTTAAATGCGAGTCCTTTTTAATCGGATTATCGAGAGGCATGATAATGTTTTGGTCAGCATCATACGGCTCAACATTCTTTAAGTTTTCAGTTAGAGTATTGCCGGTAACGGTTAGACAGTCTCCATGAAGCATACCAGCGTCTAAAAGCATTTTCATTAACGGTAGCGTTCCACCAATTTGGACCAATTCACTCATCATATATTTACCGGACGGCTTTAGATCTGCAAGAACTGGAACTTTGGCGCCAATTCGTGTGAAGTCATCAATAGTCAGTTCAACATTAATAGCATCAGCCATCGCGATTAAATGCAGCACGGCATTCGTTGAGCCGCCAAGCGTAATAATAAGAGTGATGGCGTTTTCAAACGCCTTCTTGGTCATAATATCACTCGGNTTTATATCTTTCTCTAAAAGATTTAATACGGCTTCACCNGCTCTAGAACAATCTGTATTTTTATCATCAGAGATTGCATCTTGTGAGGAAGAATTTGGAAGGCTCATTCCTAGTGCTTCAATTGCTGAAGCCATAGTGTTTGCTGTATACATTCCACCACAAGAACCCGGACCAGGGATTGCAGTGGACTCAATTTGTTCAAGTTCTATATCGTTAATATCATTATTTGCTCTTTTGCCAACAGCCTCAAAAACGCTAACAATATCAGTATGATTAGCGCCTGGCTGAATGGTTCCGCCATAAACAAAAACAGAAGGGCGATTCAGTCTTGCAAGTCCCATTAAGCATCCAGGCATATTTTTATCACATCCACCGATTGCGACAACACCATCAAATCCCTGACAAGCAGTTACCGTTTCAATTGAATCAGCAATCACTTCTCTAGATACAAGTGAGTATTTCATACCTTCAGAGCCCATTGAAATACCATCTGAAATAGTAATTGTGTTAAATACAACCCCTTTTCCTCCAGCGCTATTAACGCCTTTTTCAGCTTCACTGGCTAAATCATTGATGTGCATATTGCATGGCGTCACCATTGACCAAGTTGAAGCAATACCAACTTGTGGTTTTTTAAAATCTTCTTTTTTAAAGCCAACTGGGTAAAGCATCGCTCTGGATGCAGCTCTCTCATAACCGTCAATAACGACTGAGGAATATTTTCTAGTGTTTGACATTGCTTTTAAATTATCAAAAAAATACAAATTTTAGACTAAAATAACCCGCTTCTAATGGCAATTAAGGCTTCAAGTTGAGTAAAGTAAGGAAAATTATCGAATTAATGCAACCTTTTGTTGAAGAAGGTAGGTTGTTAGAAAGAAGCTATGAGACTATTAATAATAGTATTAATGATTTTGTTTTCATAGAGGAAGATAATCAAATTATTGCCTGTGCTGGCCTAAAACTATATCAAGAGGAGAATGTTGGCGAAATATACGCAGTTGTTGTCAGTAAAAAATTTCACAATACAGACACCTCAACAAGATTAATGGAGCTATTAATCGATAAAGCCTCTAGACTTAATTTAAGTTCAGTTTTTGCGCTATCCAAGTATGGTGGTAGATTTTTCTTTAGGTTTGAGTTTATTGAAAGTGAATTAAGTTCTCTTCCTAAATCAAGACAAAAGAGTTATGATTATGTAAGAAAATCTGATATTTATTCTAGACACATCTAGATTTGTATTGATTAAATTAAATTTTAGTGTCACTAATTGATGAAACTTAAAGATAGAATCCGTGGATACCTTCCAGTCGTAGTTGACGTTGAAACTTCGGGCTTTAATGAAAAAACTGACGCACTTTTGGAAATTTGTGCAATTATCCTGGGCATGGATGAAGAAGGCTGTTTTTTTCCCAAAGCAACGCTGCATTATCATGTAGAGCCTTTTAAGGGTGCGAATATTGAGCCCTCAGCAATCAAATTTAATGGTATTGATATTGATAACCCTTTTAGGCTTGCGGTTAGCGAAAAGAAGGCGCTATCAGAAATATTTAATCACATTAATGAAGAGCTAGCTAAGGAAGAGTGCTCTCGATCTATCCTTGTCGGCCACAACGCTTTTTTTGATCTTGGGTTTGTAAAAGAAGCGACTCTAAGAACAGCTCTAAAAAGCCCATTTCATCAATTTTCAACGATAGATACTGTCAGCCTTTCTGCCCTTTGTTGCGGTGAAACTGTCCTCGCTAAAGCGATATCTAAAATGGACATTGATTGGGACAATGCGGAAGCGCACTCTGCGCTCTATGATACAAAAAAAACATCAGAGCTTTTTTGTAAAATATTTAATAGAATTGAATTTTAAATAAAGGGTTAATGTTCAATTTTTCTAAGATATTTATAATCCATTGCCCATTTAATAAATTCTTCTGTATTGATGCTATTACTACGAAATCTTTCCCTTAAAAGATGATTCTCCACTCTTTGAAAAAGTATAAGCGTTAATAAATTATTTTTTACATCGCTGACATCATTTAGTTGAGTTTGATATAAATCAGTATCAATTTGCTCTGCAAGAGAAGGATTAATGCCTAAGAGAATTAAAAGGCACTCGTTGAAGTTTAATTTGGTTTTATTGGTTAAAAAGTTGTGCCATTCGCTTCTACAATCTAACTGACTTTCTGAAGGTTTTGTTTCTTTATAGTCAATGATGTTGTCACTTAATAGGGTCTTAATGAATTCAAGGTTAGCCCCTTCATCTGAATGATTTTTATGATTCTTTTGAATCGCACTCTCTTTGAGTCTATTGATTTCAAACTTTATGTTATCTGCAGTTCTAGTATGAAAAAGCTTGTAGATTGGTTTTGACATTGTTAATATTTATTTGGTTTAAATTGATTTAATTTATTCTCTTGTTCAAGAGTCCATTGCCTAATTTTTTCTGTAACTTCTGAGGGTTTTAAATCAGACTGAGGGATAGCTTTACCTATAACAACTGTAATTTCACCAGGTTTTTTTATAAAACTTCCCTTAGGCCAGAGTTTACCAGCATTGTGATATACCGGAACAATGCTATGCCCAGTTTTTTTTGAGATAGCACTACCACCATTTTGATAGGCACCTAATTTGTTGTAGGGTTGTCTTGTGCCTTCAGGATAAATAACAATTGAGATTCCATTGTTAAGTCTATCTGCACCCTGTTTTATGACTTTTTTAATTGCGTTTAACTTATCTCCACGATTGATGATGATAGGGTTCAGAAGCGCAAGACTCCAGCCAAACACTGGAAGCCATAATAGTTCTCGTTTTAGAACCCAGGTGTGAGCTGGAAATATGGTTTGAAATGCTAGGGTTTCCCATGTAGATTGATGGTTTGAAATAATGATGCAGGGAGATTTCATAATATTTTCACTGCCTATAACGTTAGTTTTGATATTTAGGGTTATCTTTAACCACCATATGCAAAATATGGCCCATTGAGAGAGAAATTTTTGTCGAGAAGAGTAGCTTGAGAATATAAATAATAAACCACCCATAGAGATCAAAATTAAACTAATAATTGAACCAACAAAGTACAATAGTGATCTTAAAAGTAACATAGCTTATAGAAGTCTAAGCGTTATAATTCTATATAAAATTTTACTAACTTTATAACCCATTAGTATATCTATTTCAGGAATATGATAAAACAATTGTTAATTTTTGAACTAACTTTAAGCGCATGAATATATTGATTGGTTTGGTTTCGATATTAATTGGTGCAGCTATAAGCTATTATGTACTGAACAAAAAATTATTTTCAATATCGCAAAAGAATATTCAGCTTGAGACAAAACTAGAAGAAAAAGAAAAAAATTATACTGAAAAGCTGCAACTTGTAGAGCACTTAAAAAATCAAGTTAACAATGAGTTTAAGACTATTGCATCAGAGATTTTAAAGACAGATCGTGACAAGCTTAAGGTCGATAATTCTGACTTGTTATCCCCACTTCAAACCCAACTAAAAAGCTTTAGAGAGAGGATTGAAACAATAACGAAAGAGCAGGTTGAAGAAAGAACAACCCTTAAAGAACAAATTAAGTCTCTTCATGATGCAAACCTTGAAACCCAACAGTCAGCAAAGAGTTTGACGGATGCGCTAACTTATGACAACAAAATTCAGGGTGATTGGGGTGAGGAGATATTAAGCTCTCTTTTATCTAGTTATGGCTTCCGGGAAGGAGTAGAGTTCGACCTTCAAAAGCAATATAAGAACGAAATGGGTGAAAAGTTTAAGCCTGATGTCATCCTGCATCTACCAGAGGGTAAGGATGTTGTTATTGATTCAAAGGTCTCTCTTAAAGATTATGTGGACTATGTCGCTGATCAAACTAATGAGTTAGCATTAAAAAGACATATCACGTCGATTGAAAATCAGATCAAAAACATTAGTATTAAAGAGTATGAAAACCTTGAGGGCGTCAGAAGCCTAGACTTTATTTTTGTTTTTATACCAATTGAGGGCGCTCTCCTTCTCGCCCTTCAGCATAAACATAGTTTGTTTGATGACGCCCTTAAGAAGAATATTATGTTGGTCTCACCATCCATGTTAAGTATGAGCCTAAAGACAGTTAACTTTATGTGGCAAACTGACAAGCAAAATAAAAATGCGGACGAGATTGCCCGTCAAGCTGCAGGAATGTATGACAAATTAGCATTATTTATTGAAGATTTAGATAAGATTGAAAATCAGCTTGAAAAAACCAAAGAAGGTTTCTCTAGTGCAAAAAATAAATTATCGACAGGTAAAGGTAATTTAATAAGCAGGGCGGAGAGACTTAAGGCGCTTGGGGTTAAATCAAACAAGGAAATTAGTGAATGATAGTTGCTAAAAATCAGAGTGTAAAAAAAGATGAATTTGAAGGTAAAGTTGTTTTAGTAACTGGAGCAAATAGAGGTTTAGGCTTGGCCATAACAATGGATCTTGCTAGGGCGGGTGCCACTGTCATTATGTTAGGAAGGGATTTAGGATCGCTTGAGTATGCGTATGATGCGGTCGTTGATGCAGGCCTGAAGGAGCCTATCCTTTACCCTCTAGATTTAGAAGGCGCAACCCCCGAAAATTATCAAGAACTCCAAGATAACTTACTCAACCAGTTTGGAAAGCTTGATGGACTTGTTCACAACGCAGCGATACTTGGAACTCAAATGCCAATAGANCAGTATGATATTAAGTTATGGTATTCAACAATCCAAATCAACCTGAGTGCTCCTTTTATGCTAACTCAGTTTTTGATTCCTGCCTTATTAAAATCGGATGATGCAAGGATTATATTTTTATCTTCAACAGTAGGTAGGGAGGCACGAGCTTATTGGGGAGCATACAGTGTCAGTAAGTTTGGTATAGAAGGATTTGCTAAAACACTCTCTGAGGAGCTTGAAAAAACTAAAATTAGTGTAAACACGGTCAACCCTGGGAAAATGAGAACCGAAATGAGAAGAACAGCATATCCTGCTGAGGATTCCTCGACAGTCCCTTTACCGGAAGAAAAAAGTCAGNCAATTGTCCACTTGTTGTCAAGCTCAAGCCCAAAAATTAATGGCGAGCAGTTAACAATTTCAGATTAAATTTATCTTTGAAGGTCGCTACTAAGATGTGGATGAATTTTCTTGAGAATTTCTTTATAGGCGTCTGCATTTCCAGCGACAACGTTCCCAGTTTCCATGTATTTGTCTCTNCCNGANAAATCNCCTATAAANCCTCCAGCCTCTTTNACNAGAAGAGCGCCAGCTGCTATGTCCCAAGANTTAAGCCCAATCTCCCAANNNCCATCAAGNCTNCCTGCAGCTANATAAGCNAAATCTAANGCAGCNGCNCCCGCTCTTCNNATNNCAGANACNTGAGGNNNAATNGCNNTAAANGTNTCAANATAACANTCNANNTGNTGAGGATNNTTNAATGGGAANCCAGTTCCAATTAGAGTGCCCTCCAGTCCATTTGATATAGTCACCCTAATTCTTTCATCATTAAGGTAAGCGCCTTCACCTTTTGAGGCGGTAAAGAGCTCTTCCTTAAAAGGGTCGTATATCACAGCATGGGTGGTAACTCCTTTTTCAAGTAGGGCAATTGAAACAGCATATTGAGGAAAACCATGAAGGTAATTAGTGGTGCCATCTAATGGATCAATAATCCAAAGAAAATCCTCATCACCAAGAGTTTTGCCACTCTCTTCAGCCAAAATTGAATGTTTTGGAAAGGCTTTTTTAATCTCGTTTATAATGGCTTTTTCAGCCGTTTTATCAACCTCTGAAACGAAGTCGTTAATTGACTTATTTTCAATGGTTAGTATGTCGACCTGATTATGGTACCTTAAAATAACATCACCAGCTGCTCTGGCAGCTCTAACTGCAATATTGACGGTAGGATGCATGGTAAATGAGCCAAATAAATAAAGAAACGAATTATACCTTGACGAGTTTTGATAAAGTAAGGATTGTCATGGTGAATACCACCGAGCCGGGCAATATTGGTGCAGCTGCCAGAGCTATGAAGAATATGATGTTAACGCAATTATATTTAGTAGCACCATCCAACTACCCATCTGCTGTTGCAACAGCAAGAGCCAGTGGTGCNGACGATGTATTATCCAATGCAATTGTCTGTTCATCCCTGGAGGAGGCTTTAATAGGTGTTAATTTAGTTATTGGTGCNAGTGCTCGTCAGAGAAACATTAAATGGAGGCAATTAGATGTTATTGAAACATGCAATGAAATACAATCATCAGTTGTCTCTAACAATCAAGAAGTCGCAGTTGTCTTTGGAACTGAAAATTCAGGGCTAANGAATGAAGAGTTAGACTTGTGTTCAATCCTAATGACAATCCCAGGAAATCCCCAATATTTTTCATTAAATGTGGCTTCAGCGATACAAGTTTTTGCCTATCAGAATTATGTAAGTACTGTTGAGGGAAAGTTTGATAATACTTTAGGAGAATTAGCAAATTTTAAAGATTTGAATAGTTTTTATAAGCATTTGGAGCAGGCATTGGAGCATCTTGGTTACTTCGACTCTAAAAAACCACAAAACCTATTAATGAGACGGTTAAGAAGATTTTTTGGAAGGAGTATGCCTGAAAAGGAAGAGGTAGCAATACTTAGGGGTATTCTTAATAAAATTAAACCATACCAAAAATAAAAAAGCCCGAAAATCGGGCTTTTTTGAGTTAAGAGTAGAAAATTATCCTAGCATAAGCTTGTTCATTCTCTTGACAAACTCAGCAGGTTCTTTAATTTGACCACCCTCACTAAGCACGGCCTGATCAAAGAGTACCTTGACAACATCTTCGTCCACTTTTGTTTTAAGTTTCATAACAAGGGGATGAGTTGGGTTTATTTCAAGAATTGGNTTAGTGTCTGGCACATCCTGTCCAAGTGACTTCATTATTCTTTCCATATTGCCACCTAATTCATTTTCATCTGCAACCAAACAGGAAGGGGACTCACTCAAGCGGCTTGACACTTTAACCTCTTTAACCTGGTGATTAAGAATTTCTTGCGCTTTTGAGATAACTTTTTCATAATCTTTAACAGTTTTCTCTTTCTTTTTCTTATCTTCCTTGGAGTCAAGATCTTCTAGATCTCCCTTAGCAATTGACTTAAGTGAAAGTTCTTCAAACTCACCAAAATTAGCAACCAACCACTCATCAACTCTATCGGATAGCAATAAGACTTCAATATCTTTCTGTTTAAAGATTTCAAGATGAGGCGAGCCTTTTGCTGCGTCATAATTATCAGCTGTCACATAGTAAATATTTTTTTGATCTTTATTCATTCGATCAATGTAGTCTTTTAGAGAAACCGTTTGATCAGAAGAGTCTGAAGCTGTTGAGGTGAATCTTAAAAGATTAGAAATTTTGTCTTTATTAGCGAAGTCTTCTACCACACCCTCCTTAATAACCATGCCAAACTCTTTCCAAAATGTTGCATAATCTTCTGGCTTATTTTTAGACATTTTGTCTAGTTCAGAGAGAATACGTTTTACGGAAGCCTTCTTAATTGTGTCAACAACCTTACTACCTTGAAGAATTTCTCTTGAGACGTTTAATGAAAGATCTGCAGTATCGATTACACCTTTGATAAACCTAAGATATTGAGGGAGTAATTCCTCATTCCCNTCCATAATAAAAACTCTCTTAGCATATAGCTTAACGCCACCTTTTCTTTTAGGTTCCCACATATCAAAGGGAGCCTTTTTGGGTATAAATAGAAGTGATGAATAATCAAGTTTTCCCTCGACTCTATTATGGATTTGGGTTAACGGGCCATCAAAGTCATAGGTCAAGGATTTGTAGAATTCATCGTAATCATTTTGTGATAATTCTTTTTTGTCTTGCATCCAAAATGCAGTAGCNTTATTAATTGTTTCATAAACAATTTCGCTCTCATCNTCCTCTGAGGCTTTAACCATCATAATNGGAACAGTGATGTGATCTGAGTATTTAGAAACAATGCCACGAAGACGATAATCATCAAGGAATTCTTTTTCANCTTTTTTAACATCGAGAATAACTGTGGTGCCATAATCTTTAAGCTCAACAGTTTCGATAGAATACTCTCCCTTACCTTTGGAAACCCATTTAGTTCCATTAACTTTATCATCGCCTGCTTTTCTACTGAGCAGTGTTACAGTNTTCGAAACNATAAAAGAGGAGTAGAAACCAACGCCAAATTGACCAATCAAATTAGAATCTTGAGTTTGATTTTTATCAAGACTNTCAAGGTATTTTCTAGTGCCAGAGTTGGCAATGGTACCGATATTTTCCATGACTTCATCTTGAGTCATTCCAATTCCATTATCTCTAATACTAATTTTCCCAGCTTCTTTATCTATGTCAATGTGAATGCTTGGCTCTTCTTTGCCTTCTAGGAGAGATTCATTAGATAGCGACTCAAACTTGAGTTTATCAATGGCGTCAGATGCATTAGATACTAGTTCTCTGAGAAAGATCTCTTTATTAGAATAAAGAGAGTGAATCATCAAATCTAGAAGTTGTGAAACCTCAGTTTGAAATTCATGTGTTTGTTTTTGACTCATTCAAAATCCCCTATCGTTTTAACTTAAAATGTTAAGATATGGTCAATCACGAAAAAAACAAGTACAAACAAGAAATATTAATCAATCAAATTGAAGGATTTGTTGAGTATTTAAATGTAGAGAAAAATTATGCTTTAAATACAATTTCATCCTATAAGCGTGACTTATTGAAGTTTGTTTCTTTTTTGAATAACCGAGGTATCACTAACTGGGTATCAATTGACTCTGATGCAATTAATATCTTTGTCATGGAGCTTAGACATCGTAGTATTTCTGCAAAGTCATTAAAAAGATATTTGTCATCAATAAGAGTTTTTTTTAATTACTTGATTGAAAATAATATCATTCAGAAAAATCCAGCATTATCTGTTCAAACCCCAAAGGTTGAGCGCGTTTTACCAAAAACTATTGACTTTGATGACTTAAGAAGAATGATGAGTATCAATACATCAAGCTACAAAGAGTTGCGCTCAGTCCTGATGATTGAGCTTTTGTATTCTTGTGGTTTGCGTGTATCTGAATTAGTTGGTATTAACCTTGCAGATTTTGATCTGAGTGAGGGTTTTGTTAAGGTTATGGGCAAAGGTGGAAAAGCAAGGTTTTCGCCAATAGGAGAGGCAACTATTGATGTCCTTAAAAGATATTTAGAGATGAGGCCTCATTGTAGTTCAGATGCATTATTTATAAATCAAAAAAACATAAGAATATCTACAAGAACAGTTCAGAATGTTGTAAAAAATAGAGCATTACAAGTGGGCGTTTCCATTAATGTTCATCCACATATGCTCAGACATGCAGCAGCCACACACTTTTTGCAGTCAAGTCATGACTTAAGAACAGTTCAAGAGTTTTTGGGTCACAAAAGCATTAAAAGCACACAGATTTATACGCACCTTGATTTCTTAGAATTATCCAAAGTCTATGATGAGTTTCATCCAAGAGCTAAAAAATGATCATAAATTCTAAAATAAAGCTTGCTTTACATCATTTAAGAACGGGAGTCATTGCTCACCCTACTGATACAATATATGGTCTGGGATGTTTAGCCAATAATCCTAGTGCCATTCAAACAATCATTAATCTAAAAAAAAGAGATATTACTAAGGGTTTTATTCTTCTGGCATCAGATATTAGTTTTCTAATGCCTTATATTAACTCTAATATGAGTACTAAGCTTTTTCAAAAATTAGCTAAGCCAACAGATACGCCAACTACATACTTGGTCCCTAAGTCAGATGAATTGTCACCTTTACTTGCTGGGGATAATAAACTCTTAGCAGTTCGAATAACTTCCGATCCATTAATCACTTTCTTTTGTGAAAATACAGGCTCAGCACTAATTTCAACAAGTGCTAATTTACAGGGTAGAAAAGTTGCTACATCAAAGCTTGAATTGAAAAGGTATTTTGGTAATTCCCTAGCATTTGAGCTTCCTCCAAATATGTATAATTCAGATCCTTCTAAAATTATAAATTTATTAACTGGTGTGAGATCCAGGTAAATTTCTTTTTAATCTTATTCGTTAAAATTTGATGCAAATGATTGAACAAGTAAAAAAATATTTATTAAACCTGCAAAATAACATATGCGAGGAGTTTGGAAAATTAGATTCAATATCTAATTTTGATACGGATATATGGAAAAGAGAAGATGGAAGAGGTAACGGAATAACGCGAGTTATTTCAGATGGAAGTTTATTTGAAAAGGGCGGGGTAAACTACTCCATAATAACTGGCGATAAAATGCCTAAATCAGCAACAGCCCTTAGACCAGAGTTAGAAGGAAGAAAATACACTGCCCTAGGTATTTCATTGGTACTTCACCCAGATAATCCATTTATTCCAACAACGCATGCCAATGTAAGGTTCTTTATTGCTGAAGAAAAAGGTAAGGGCCCTATATGGTGGTTTGGAGGAGGTTTTGATTTGACACCATATTATGGATTTGATGAAGATGCAATTCACTGGCATCAAACTGCAAAAAACGCTTGTATGTCATTTGGTGATAAAACATACCAAGACTATAAAAAGTGGTGTGATGACTATTTTTACTTAAATCATAGAGATGAACAGCGCGGTATTGGAGGTCTTTTTTTTGATGATCTCAATAAAGGCGGTTTTGATCAATGCTTTGAATTTATGAAGAGTGTTGGGAATCATTTCAGTAAAGCTTACCTTCCAATTGTTAAAAAAAGGATGAATACTTCTTATACTGATAAACAGAAAGAGTTTCAGCTCTTCAGACGTGGGCGATATGTAGAATTTAATCTAATTCAAGATAGAGGGACACTATTTGGCCTTCAAAGTGGTGGAAGAACTGAATCGATTTTGATGTCATTACCACCTTCTGTAAAGTGGTCATACCAACACAAAATTGATCCAAACAGTAATGAAGAAAAATTAACTAGTTATTTTTTAAAGCCCAAAGATTGGGTTTGATAAAGGTCAATTGCAGTTGAATAATTTTCTAGGTTAAAGTCATAAAAACTAGGATATAATCCACGTTTGAAATATCTTGTGTTGTTCCTAATGGGGTCAACATTCGTTTGCAACGGCGCAGACTTCTGACAATGCCTGTCATTTTTTAAATTTACTATTTTTATAGGGAGTATATCTATGTCTGCAAAAGATGTAATGAAAATAATCGAAGAACAGAATGTTAAGTTTATAGATTTTCGTTTCACTGATACCAAAGGAAAAGAGCAACATGTAAGTGTTCCTGCTCACACAGTTGATACTGAAAAATTAGAAGATGGTCAGATGTTCGATGGATCTTCAATCTCAGGCTGGAAAGATATTAATGAGTCTGACATGATTCTAATGCCTGATTGCGATACTGCAATTATTGATCCGTTCACAGAAGAAGTAACGCTAAACATTCGCTGTAATATTATTGAGCCAAGTGATTTAAAAGGCTATGTTAAAGATCCAAGATCTATTGCATATCGTGCAGAAGAATTTTTGAAGGCTTCTGGAGTTGGTGANACNGCATATTTTGGAAATGAACCTGAATTTTTTGTTTTTGATAGTGTTAAGTGGGACACCGGTCACGGCATGGGTAAGGCATTTTATGAAATTAACTCTGAAGAAGCTGCATGGAATTCTGGAGTCGATATGGAAGGTGGAAACAAAGGTCATCGTCCAGGTATCAAAGGTGGTTATTTCCCAGTTCCTCCAGTTGATTCATTGCATGATCTTCGTTCTCAAATGTGTCTAGCAATTGAGGAAATGGGTGTTACTACTGANGTTCATCATCATGAGGTTGGAACTGCAGGACAGTGTGAAATTGGCGCGTTATTTAACACATTAGTTAAAAAAGCTGATGAGACTCAAATCTTTAAATACTGCGTTCATAATGTTGCTCACCTATATGGCAAAACAGCTACATTTATGCCTAAACCAATTGCGGTTGATAATGGTAATGGAATGCACGTGCATATGTCTATTGCAAAGGATGGAGTTAACTTATTTGATGGAGATCAATATGGGAACTTAAGCNAAATGGCGCTCTTTTATATTGGTGGAATTATCAAACATGCAAGGGCATTGAATGCTTTTACTAATCCTTCTACAAANTCATATAAGCGTTTAGTTCCTGGATTTGAAGCGCCAGAAATGCTAGCTTACTCTGCTAAGAATCGTTCAGCAGCAATTAGAATACCTTTTGTTAAAAATCCTAAGGGNCGTCGTATTGAAGTGCGTTTTCCAGATTCNACTGCTAACCCTTACCTTGCTTTCTCAGCACTACTAATGGCAGGCCTTGATGGTATAAAAAATAAAATCCATCCTGGTAAGCCAGCAGATCAAGATCTTTATGAAGATAGTGATGGTTCTATTCCTAAAGTTGCTGGAATGCTTCACATCGCCTTGGAAGCGCTTGATGATGACCGTGAATTCCTTAAGCAAGGTGGAGTCTTTACAGACGAGGTTATTGACTCATTTATTGAACTTAAGATGCAAGAAGTTACAGCAATGAGAGCTTCACCTCAGCCGCTAGAGTTTGATTTATACTATAGCTGCTAAGATATTTATTAGTGAGTAAAAAGCCGCGCACAATGCGCGGCTTTTTATTGTTCTTTTTAGANCTATTTGTTGCGGTAAAATTAATTAACTTAAATACAGAAAATCAGATGATTGAAGTAAAAAANGATTGGGAATTAGATGAAATAAAAGCTTTATTTGAGNTTCCTTTTAACGATCTTCTTTTTAAAGCGCACAGCATTCATAGAGAAACTTTTGACCCAAATAAGGTTCAAGTAAGTTCTTTATTAAATATTAAAACTGGTGCATGTCCTGAAGATTGCTCTTATTGTTCTCAAAGTTCAAAATATGACACAGGCCTTGAGCGTGAAAAATTAATGGAGATTGATCAAGTATTGCATCAGGCAAAAANAGCGAAAGATAAAGGTGCTTCTAGGTTTTGTATGGGAGCTGCCTGGAGAAACCCTACTGATAAAAGCCTTGATAAAGTCATTCCAATGATCCAAGGTGTTAAAGCTATGGGCATGGAAACATGTGTTACTTTAGGAATGCTCTCACCAAAACAGGCATCGACCCTCAAAGAGGCAGGCTTGGATTACTATAACCATAATATTGATACTTCAAAAGAGCATTACCCTAATGTTGTATCGACGCGTAANTTTCAAGATCGTTTAGACACTTTAGAGGCAGTTAAAGAGGCTAATATCAATGTTTGCAGTGGTGGAATTTTGGGAATGGGAGAGACTGAGACTGATCGTGCTTCAATGCTGCAATCGCTTGCCAACCTTGAACAACACCCTGATAGTGTCCCCATTAATTTATTGGTTCCTATTCCAGGAACGCCATTTGAGAATGTCAAGCCTCCAAGTGAGAGTGAATTTGTCAGAACAATCGCTGTTGCAAGAATCTTGATGCCTAAAGCTGTTGTAAGACTNTCAGCAGGAAGATTAGATATGGGAGAGGGAATGCAAGCTCTTTGCTTTTTTGCNGGCGCTAACTCTATTTTTTATGGTGAGCAGTTATTGACTACTGATAACCCAACAATCGCAAATGACAAGCTACTCTTTAGTCGTCTTGGAATCAATGAAGAAGATAATCAGCAATCAGTTGCTCAGGATTTGACACTTTAAGAGTCTCTAGTTTTGTAGATATCTTATGAATTTTTTCAGAATTTAGAAGTTTAATTTCATTTTCAATCGCCTCTGGGCTTAGATTTGCTTCTTCAATAAGTATCCCAGCACCTTTTAAAGAAAGGTGTTGAGCATTAATTTTCTGATGGTTGTCAATTGCAAATGGAAATGGAATAAGTATTGCTACCGTATTAGATGCAATTAACTCTGAGACTGTCATTGCTCCTGCTCTAGAAATAACTAAATCAGCCCATGCATAGGCCTCTGCCATATTTTCAATAAAGGCCTCAATTTTTGCACTAGAGTTTGAACTGATGTCATATAGAGCTTTAACNTCATTGATATGATTTTCTCCGGTTTGATGCCATATATTCAAGGACGTTTTAATATAAGGTATAGTTTGATTGATTTTTTTTGCTCCCAATGAGCCCCCAAGAACAAGTATGTTTTTTATTGATTTAGGTTCCACTTTAGGGATTGGATTAAACAGTATAGGATTCCCTATTGTTATGGCTTTTACATTCTCATGGAAAGTATTTTCGAACGCTTGAANGCACTTAGTAGAAAGCTTGCTTAATAATTTATTTGTTGTTCCTGGAACAGTATTTTGCTCATGAATTATTAACGGTGTAAAA
This sequence comes from Thiotrichales bacterium, assembly GCA_002711905.1. GTDB lineage: Bacteria > Pseudomonadota > Gammaproteobacteria > PS1 > Pseudothioglobaceae > Pseudothioglobus. The sequence goes on along the minus strand of PASI01000005.1, from coordinate 45,529 downwards.
GAAAATTTGGCAATTAAACCGCCAATCCCAGAAGCATAACCCCCCATTCCTATGACTTTGTTTGGTCTAAACTTTGTGAAGACAATGACAGTTTGAACCANCCCAAAACCAAGTAAAAATACAGCTTTAAATATTGTTAGTAAATTTTTACCTCTCAGACCGCTAGTGTAGACCCCGTGGAATTTATAGCCATATTCTGGAACTAGTCTACTCTCCATAGAATTTTTACCTCCAAGCCACTCTACGACTGTACCTCTTTTATGAAGTTCTTTGGCGATAGCTAGGGCAGGAAAAATGTGTCCACCTGTTCCCCCAGCCATAACGAGAATTTTTTTAGACATAGTTAATCTGTTTTGAATATTTTGTTCTATTTTCCATATCAACACGAANAATAATTGCCAAAGAGATAATTGCAAAAATCATAGAAGTGCCACCATAGCTTAATAGAGGCAAAGTAAATCCCTTGGGCGGTAAAAGGCCTAAATTCATACCAATATTAACTGTAATTTGCATTGCAAACCAGGTGCAGATTCCAAAGACTACATAAGAACTATATTGCCGACCTTTTTGGAGGGCTACTTTAGCAATAGAAAAACCTTTTAAGAGAATAAATAGAAAGGATAGCAAGACAAACAACATCCCCATAAAGCCCAATTCCTCTCCAATAACAGCAAAAATCATATCGGTATGCCTTTCTGGAAGAAGTGCATATTTTTGAATACCAGCACCAATTCCAGTGCCAAACCAGTCTCCCCGAGCAATNCCAATTAATGCTTGCTGGGTTTGGTGTACTTTAGGATCTGTGCTTCCCCAAAAATCNTCNACCCAAAAGGATGTCAGTCGAGCCATTCGGTTTGGATTGAATGCAATAAAAATACCAACAAAAATAAACAAAAAGGATGTGACTATACTGAGCTGCTTAAGNTAAACACCAGCAGCATATAGCATAGCCATTGCTGTTAATGATATGATCAGAGTGGCACCAAAGTCTGTCTCAAGCATCAACAGAAAGTCTGCCAAACCAATAATTACCAGTGTTTTTACAAAGCCTTTCCATGGCTTTCTAATATCTTTTTCTTGACGTATTAGGAANCCAGCCATAAAAAGTATCATGGATAGTTTCATCAACTCTGAGGGTTGAAACTTAAAAAATACAAAGTTAATCCACCTTGTTGAGCCATTAACTGTATGACCTACAGGGGGAGGAAAAAATACAACTGCAAGAAGTAGTAATGAGAGAATAAATAAAGGAATAGAGTATTTTTGCAGAACTGAAATAGGTGTATTTAAAATAATGAGTCCAGCAAACAAACCTGCACAAATAAACAAAGTTTGTTTAAAAAAATAAGAGTAGCTTGAAAAATATGCCAATGAAGCAGAAAAGGACATAATCCAACCAAAAATTAATAAAGCCAGAATCGTGAACAATAATGACTTGTCAGGCATTTGTCTTGTTCGCATGTTTGGATTTAATCTCATAAGCAAATATATTTTATACTTATATTAATTGAAAAGTTCTGTTAGATATCTTTGCGTTTAATAGTTGAGCTATTTCTGAGNCGATATGGGATAATCTTCTCTTTTATAAATTTTTTTAGATAATGATTTCTACTGCTAATGTCACCATGCAATTTGGTGAAAAGCCTCTATTTGAGAATATTTCAGTCAAATTTCAATCTGGGAATCGATACGGTTTGATTGGAGCAAATGGATGCGGAAAATCAACCTTAATGAAAATATTAACTGGAGAGTTAAAGGCCTCTCATGGCTCTGTTCTAGTTGGTGAAGGACAAAGGCTGGGAGTTCTTTCACAGAACCANTTTGCCTTTGAACAGTATCGTGTTGTTGATACTGTGATCATGGGACACAAGGAGTTATGGAAAATTAAAGAAGAAAGGGATAGAATCTATGGCCTTTCTGAAATGAGTGAGGAAGACGGTATTAAGGTTGCTGAATTAGAAATGGAATTTGCTGAAATGGATGGTTATTCNGCAGAGTCATCAGCTAGTGAATTACTCTTAGGTCTTGATATTCCTTTAGATCAGCATTATGGATTAATGAGTGAAATCGCACCTGGCTGGAAACTTAGAGTTCTTCTAGCTCAAGCTTTATTTTCAGACCCAGAAATTCTTTTGCTAGATGAGCCTACGAATAACCTTGATATTAACTCTATTAGATGGTTAGAAGGCGTTTTAAGTGCAAGAAAATCAACCATGGTTATCATTTCTCATGACCGTCATTTTTTAAATGGTGTTTGTACACATATGGCTGATTTAGATTANGGTGCGCTCAATGTCTTCCCAGGAAGTTATGATGATTTTATGGTTGCTGCAACTGCAATTCAGGAGAGGATGCGTTCAGATAATGCTAAAAAGGAAGAAAAAATTAAAGATTTAAAACATTTTGTGTCGCGATTTTCTGCTAATGCATCTAAATCAAAGCAAGCAACATCACGCTTGAAACAATTAAATAAGATTGAGCTGAATGATATTAAGCCTTCATCTAGAGTGAGCCCTTATATTATTTTTAATCAAAGCAAAGAGTTGTTTAGAAATATATTAGAAGTTCAAGGTCTAAGTAAAAGTTTTGATGNTGAACAAGTTTTAAAAGATATTAATATCATGGTTGAGACTGGTGAGAGAGTTGCGATTATTGGTCAAAATGGAATTGGCAAAAGTACTTTGCTTAAAACTATATTTGGTGAAGTTGAGTCAGATGGCGGAAAAACGAAATGGAGTGAAAACTCCAATATTGGATATTATGCACAAGATCATAATGAAGAGTTTGAGAAAGATATGAGTGTCTTGGATTGGATGACTCAATTTAAAAATGAGAAAGATGATATCCAAATGATGCGTTCTATTTTAGGAAAAATGTTATTTGGCAAGGAAGATGTAAAAAAGTCAGTGAAGTCTCTCTCTGGTGGCGAAAAGGGAAGAATGATATTTGGTAGGCTAATGTTACAAAAACCAAATATTTTGTTGATGGATGAGCCAACTAACCATTTGGATATGGAGTCTATTGAAGCTTTAAACTTAGCGCTAGACAACTATAAAGGGACACTTATTTTTGTTAGTCATGATAGGGAGTTTGTGTCCTCTTTGTCTACAAAAGTAATCGAACTTAAAGACGATGGNGCNCACTATTATTCAGGGAACTATGAGGACTATTTGTTGACTCAAGTGTGAATTTAATTAATGTCTGTATCGAAATCTATTGATTAATTGCATATTAATTGATGGTTAAATGTCAAAAAGATATGTACTTGAACAAAAATTTAATCTAATTTATATAGCTATTTAATAAATGTTTACNGGGATTATTCAAGCTAAAGGAAGTATTCAAGAGGTTCATTCTTCTGATGATGGTGTTATTTTGAAAATTAATTCAAATACTCTGGATTTAAGTGACTCTAAGATTGGAGATAGTATTGCTGTTAACGGAGTATGTTTAACGGTTACTCAAATGTCAAATGAGTGGTTTACTGCTGATGTTTCTAATGAGACGATTAACTGTACAACTTTTTCAGATCTATCTCAAGGTGAGAGCGTTAATCTAGAAAAGTCTCTAAGGCTTAATCAGGGTATTGACGGGCATTTGGTGAGTGGCCATGTTGATGGAGTTGGCAAAGTCCAATCAATTAATAAGGATGGTGATAGTACCCGAATAAAGATTCTTGTTGAGATCGATCTAATTAAATATATCGCCAAAAAAGGCTCAATATGTATCAATGGAGTAAGTCTTACCGTTAATAGCGTTGAGGGTAATATTTTTGATGTTAATATAGTTCCCCATACTTTTTCAGTAACCACCCTAGGAGATCTTTCTATCGAATCAAATGTAAATCTAGAGATTGACTTAATTGCTAGATATGTTGAAAAACTTAATATCANAGGTAAAGATTAGACGATTATGAATGCTTCAATAAAAGAACTTTTAGAAGATTATAAGCAAGGAAAAATGATTATTCTTATGGACGATGAGAATCGTGAAAATGAGGGTGATTTATTAATTGCATCTGAAAAAGTTACAAAAGAAGATATTAACTTCATGGCTACACATGGCCGTGGGTTAATTTGTCTAACTTTGACTCAACAGCGTTGTCAGCAACTAAACTTGCCTCTAATGGTTTCTCAAAATAGTGACCTTCATTCTACAAACTTCACAGTCTCAATCGAGGCAGCATCAGGCGTNACNACTGGAATTTCAGCCGCTGATNGAGCAAAAACAATATTAGATGCAGTTGCCAAAGATGCAAAGCCTATAGATATCGTTCAGCCTGGCCATGTTTTTCCTTTNATGGCTCAACAGGGTGGCGTTTTAATTCGTGCTGGCCATACTGAAGCNGGCTGTGACTTAGCTCGTTTAGCTGGGTTTGAGGCTTCTTCAGTGATAGTTGAAATATTAAATGATGATGGCTCAATGGCTAGAAGCGAAGATTTATACAAGTTTGGAAAAAAGCATGGAGTTAAAGTAGGTNATATCGCTGATTTGATTCATTACAGAGTAGAAAATGAAAAGACAGTTGAAAGAATAAGTCAGAGGCCTTTTAAAACAAAGTATGGTGGTTTTGATCTATATTCTTATTTGGATACTATTCATAACGATATTCATATTGCCCTAGTAAAGGGAAAGGTTGATGAAACAACTGAACCCTATGTAAGAGTTCATATGGAAAACATTTTTAAAGATGTTCTACAAGAAAATAATCGAGGTTTTAGTATCAATAGNGCATTGAGTATGATCGCAGAAGTCGAAAATGGTGTCTTCTTGCTCNTACGTAAGCAAGACAATCAGGCTATCCTTGAAAATATTGATAATCAGGATTATANAAGTAATGACGATGATAAAACCTTTGGAATTGGCGCTCAAATACTTTCTGATTTAGGTGTTACAAAAATGAAATCACTAGGAAAGCCAAGGAAATGGCCTGGATTGGATGGTTTTGGAATAACAATTACAGAGTATGCAAACATTAAGGAGTAAATAAATTGAAAACTATTGAAGGTGATTTAACTATTAATAATAAAAAAGTAGCGATAGTTGCAGGTCGTTTTAATTTTTTTGTAGTTGAGCATTTGATCAGTGGNGCTAAAGAAGCTTTACTAAAGAGTGGCACCAAAGAATCCGATATTGAACTTTATTATGTGCCGGGCGCTTTTGAAATTCCTTTGGCGCTTAAAAAGATAGCAAGTACTGGTAAATTTGATGCCATTGTTGCTTTAGGAGCTGTNATTAGGGGTGGAACCCCACATTTTGAATATGTTGCTGGTGAATGTGTAAAGGGTATTTCACAAGTTGCACTAGATTCTGAAATACCGATTGCTTTTGGTGTTCTAACTGTTGANAATGTTGAGCAGGCTATAGAACGCTCCGGTAGTTCTGAAAATAAAGGTGCCGAAGCTGCTGAAAGCGTCATTCGAATGATAAGCCTACTAGAAAAGCTGTGACTCCCAAACAACGATCAAGAGCAAGGGTCGTCCAAGCTTTATATCAGTGGCTTGTGTCTGNTGAGGACATTCTGAAAATTGAACAGCAATTTCTGNATCAAAAGGAAGGAAAAATTTCTAAGGCGTTTTTTTCAAATTTATTTTTAAATATTCCAAAAAAAATTACAATTCTTGATGAAATTATTAAACCTTCTCTTGACAGAGATATTGATGAATTAGGGCCTACAGAAAAGGCAATTTTNTATTTAGGAGTATATGAGTTAAAGTTNCAGCTTGAAGTTCCTTACAAGGTAGTTATCAATGAAGCCGTTGAACTAACAAAGTTATATGGAGCGGATGGAGCTTTCAAGCTTATCAACTCATGTTTAGATAAAATTGCGGTTGAATTAAGATCTTTAGAAGTTACATAATTTTTATCAACAAAACTCCTTTTTATAACTCCTTAATTAANCNATAAAAAAGCGAACTTAATTCAATTGGACCATCAAAGAATCTAGCACTGGCACCATAGTTCTTTTTTTCNTCTNCNCTAANTTAAATTAAACTCATCTTTGAAAATTTGATTGATTTTATCTTTTTTCATGGTAGTATTTAGTTTCAGCATTCAAATCTAGTTAGCTATATAACGGGTTTTACTCAATAACTCAGGCTTTCTTTTTTTGCTGAAAAGGGTTAGTTTAATATTTATATTAATTTAGGAGAAACAATGAAAAGTATTTATAAAAAAATTGGAGCAACAGTCGTAAGTGCTATTGCTTCGGTAAACGTAATGGCTCTTGATGAGTTAAATGTAGCTTATTTTGAAGAGTGGCCNATGCCGTTTGAATATGCTAAGCAGATTGGTGCTTATGATGAAGCTTTAGGTATGACTGTTAATTGGAAAGCTTTTGGAACAGGTACAGCAATGTCTGCAGCTATGGCTTCTGGTGATATTCATATTTCAGTTAGCCAAGGTGTACCACCATTTATTGTTGCTGCATCAACAGGTCAAGATATTCAAATTGTTGACGTAGCGGTAAGTTATGCTGATAACGATAACTGTGTTGTTGCTTCTGGCTTAGAAATTGATGCAAGTAACGCTTCAGAGTTGGCTGGTAAGAAAGTTTCAGTTCCAATTGGTACAGCTGCTCACTATGGCTTCTTGAAGCAGATGAGCCATTTTGGTGTTTCAGTCGATTCAATGGAAGTAGTTGATATGGCACCACCTGAAGGAGCAGCTGCTTTTGCTCAAGGTAGTACTGATATGTTCTGTGGATGGGGTGGATCACTTCGTCGTGCTCTCGAGCATGGTAATGTTCTTTTGACTGGTGCTGAGAAAACAGCTCTAGGTATCCTGGTTTGGGATGTCACTTCTACACCAGCTGCTTTTGCTGATGAAAATGCTGAAGTACTTCAAACATTCCTTGGCGTCACTGCTGCATCTAACGCAATGTGGAACTCAGGAGGTTTTACTTCTTTGATGTTGCCTCATATCGCAAAAGATGCTGGTATGGATGAAGATGCTACAGCAGAGACAATGGCTACGTTTGTATTCCCTTCAGTTAGCAACCAACTTGGTAGCAACTGGCTTGGTGGATCAGGTGCAGCTTTCCTTAAAGGTGTAGCTGATGTATTCGTTGAAAGCGGAAACATTCCAAGTGCTAGAGGTTCATATGCTAATGCTATTAACACTGATGGTTTAGAAGGACTGGCAGCACAATAAAGTACTTTATTACTGGGCTTAACAATAGTCTAGCGATAATGTATTAGTTATACATAAGGTGGCGCACTTTCAGTGTGCCACCTTTTTAATGAAAAAAATGAATTCGGAGTTAACTTTGAAAGGTTTATCAATAGAAAATATATCGATGCGTTTTGATTTGAAGAATGGCTCTTCAGTTCAAGCACTTAAAGATGTATCGCTGGAAATAGAAGAAGGTCAAATTATTACTGTATTAGGGCCATCAGGTTGCGGGAAAACAACGCTACTGAACATTGTTGCAGGGTTCTTGGCACCAACTGAAGGAAAAGTCGTACTCAATGAACAAGTTGTTCAAGGGCCAGCCGCAGAGCGTGGAATGGTTTTCCAGCAAGGCGCTTTGTTTGAATGGATGAATGTTCGAGCAAACGTTGCTTTTGGGCCACGAATGAAGGGGATCCCGAAAGCTGAGCAAGATGAAAAAGTTAAGCATCTATTAGGAGTTGTTGGTCTTGCAGACTTTGAAGATAAGGCTGTATATGAGTTGTCCGGTGGTATGCAGCAGAGAGTCGCCTTAGCGCGCTGCCTTGCAAACGACCCAGATGTGATTTTAATGGATGAGCCTTTAGGAGCTCTTGATGCCTTAACAAGAGAAAAAATGCAGGGTTTAGTATTAAAACTCTGGAAAGAAACAGGCAAAACAATTTTATTGATTACACACTCTGTAGAGGAAGCAGTCCTACTTGGGGAAAGGCTATTGGTTCTTGCTCCAAGACCTGGAAGAATTCATAAGGAATATAAACTACCTTTTGCTGAAATGGGAGTTAATATGGATCTTAGAGAAGTTAAAAAGTCTGAAGGATATTCTGAAACCCGTGATGAAATCCTCTCAATTATTTGGGAGATGGAAGAAGAGATCATGGGTAGGGCGGACGAAAACTAATGACTATTTTAATTATTTATATTTTAATTTTTGTAGCTGCTTTTTATATAGTTAAAGTGGTGAGTTCAATGACAGCTTCAAAGGATGACTTTACAAGTTTAAAGACAGTTACATTTGGTGATGAAAGTGCAGTGTCACCGAATAGAGCTGCATCCTTTATTTCAGTTATTGCAATCTTTGCAATTTGGGCCGCCTTTACTGGCTCTAAATATATTCCAGTTCATGTCCCAGGACCTTTTATTGGTGAGCTTTCTTTCGAGTACACGGCAGTGAATTCTTCAGGAGAGACCGATGATGCTGAGGTCACAATTACTGTTTATGATGTTCAAACTGGAGACATACCAGATAAATTAAAAGTCGAACCTGGTTCAGGCTTCGCACTTAATGATACNGCTCAAATTATCACTTATAGAAGCGGCTTAGTTAAGGTTCAAAAAAATGATGTTGGNGGCAAAGATAAGGGTTACAAGGTCATAGCTATAAATGGTCAAGAGATAACTCCAGAAAAGGAGATTTTTATTGATAATGCTCGAATATACATGACTAGAAAAGGCACNTTAAGTGTTACCCCTGAAAAAGGATGGCAAATGCAGCCTGTATGGCTACCTGCACCCGAAGCTGTAGGTTCTCGATTATTAAAAGTTTATTCTGAAGGATTTAAAAACTTTACACTTTTTGAACATTTAGGCTGGTCCCTTTTNAGGGTAGTAGTTGGATTTGTTGCTGGAGCAATTGTTGGAATTCCTTTAGGCTATGCAATGGGGCTTTCTGGCTGGTTTCGTGGTTGGTTTGATCCGATAGTCGAATTTATGAGACCAGTGCCTCCATTAGCTCTCATTCCATTGGTTATCATTTGGTTCGGAATTGGTGAGCAAGGCAAGATTATTTTACTGTTCTTAGCATCGCTTTGGATTATGACAATTTCTTCCCGTGCAGGCGTTTCAGGTGTAAATATAGCAAAAATTCATGCCGCTTACTCACTAGGCGCTTCTAAATGGCAAATAATGAGGNTGGTTATCGTTCCAAACAGTTTGCCAGAAATATTTACTGGTGCCCGAGTTTCAATGGGTGTTTGCTGGGGAACCGTTGTGGCNGCTGAATTGGTTGCGGCTCAAAAAGGTGCAGGTATGATGATTATTAATGCTTCAAAATTCCAGATGACAGACCTTGTAATAATGGGAATAGTTCTTATTGGTGTTATTGGTTATGCAATCGATATATTAATGAGAATTGCAGAAAATTATCTAGTCCCATGGAAGGGAAAATAGCTTTATAATTTATTTTTTCTTTACTTTAGTNTTCAACAATGCCAGTCATATTACCTAAAAATGCNCAAGCTGTAATTATTGGCGGCGGAGTTGTTGGCTGTTCAGTAGCTTATCATCTTGCTAAGCTTGGCTATACCGATGTTATTCTTCTTGAAAGAAAAAAACTAACCTCTGGAACAACATGGCATGCTGCAGGNCTTGTAGGTCAAATGCGCTCTTCTCTTAATTTAACTCAAATGGTTAAGTATTCTGGCAATCTTTATGAGAATTTAGAGTCTGAAACAGGAATGGCAACTGGTTATCGAAGAACTGGCTCAGTTAGTCTTGCAACAAACCAAGAAAGGCTGACCGAATATAAGAGAAACGCCTCCCTNGCAAAAGTACATGGTGTTGATGTTCAAATTTTAACGACCGATGAGTTAAGAGACAAAGTTGAATTCTTTAACCTTGATGATGTTGTTGGTGGGGCATGGATTCCAAAAGATGGAAAGGCCGATCCGGCGAATGTTGCGATGGCTCTTGCCAAAGGTGCAAAGAATAACGGCGTTAAAATCTTTGAAGATGTTAAAGTTACTGGGATTCTCAAAGATAACGGTAAAGTAAAAGGAGTTCAAACTGAGTTTGGAGAGATACAATCTGAAGTAGTTGTTAATTGTGGAGGNATGTGGGCTAGAGAAGTTGGAAAAATGGCCGGCGTTTCAGTACCGCTTCATGCCTGCGAACATTTTTATTTTTTAACTTCATCTGTTCCGGGTTTNGGTGATATGCCAGTGGTAAGAGTTCCAGATGAGTCAGCATACTATAAAGAAGATGCTGGAAAAATTTTGGTAGGATTATTTGAACCTAATGCAAAACCTTGGGCTCAAAATGGAATCCCTGATGACTTTTGTTTTGATCAAATTCAAGATGATTTAGATCATTGTATGCCTTATCTTGAATTGGCAATGAATAGGGTTCCAGTGATGGAAAGTCTTGGCATTGAAACTCTTTTCAATGGCCCAGAAAGCTTTACTCCAGATGATAATTTTCAAATTGGAGAGTCCCCAGAACTAGGTAATTTTTATGTTGCAGCAGGATTTAATTCAATAGGGATTCAAGCAGCTGGNGGTGCTGGAAAGTATTTAGCCGAGTGGATTGTTGCTAAAGAGCCTCCATGTGACCTATGGGATGTTGANATCAGAAGAAATCAGTCCTTTCAAAGTAATAAAACTTATTTAGCTAATAGAGTGACTGAAACTCTAGGTTATCTTTACGAAAATCATTTTCCTTATCACCAGTATGAAACTGCAAGAGGTCTAAGAAAAACTCCTCTTTATGAGTTCTTTAAAGAACGTGGAGCNTGTTTTGGTGAAGTTGCAGGNTGGGAGAGACCGAATTGGTTTGTTCCTAAAGAAATGATTGGANAGGTTGAACAAAAATATGAATACTCTTGGGGTAGGCANAATTGGTTTGAATTTCACAAATTAGANCAACAAGCAATTAGAGAGACTGTTGGTATGTATGAAATGACTTCATATGCCAAAATCAGAGTCAAGGGGTCAGATGCGATGGATTTNCTTCAGCTTGTCTGTGCTAATGATGTTAATGTTGAGCCAGGTAAGATGGTTTACACTCAGTGGCTCAATGATAAAGGCGGTATTGAAGCAGATGTAACTGTTACTCGTCTAGGAGTTGATGATTACCTTATAGTTAGTGGAACAATGTGTCTCAATAGAGATTTGCACTGGCTTAATAAGAATATGCCAAAAAATGCTAATTGTTCATTGTTTGATGCAACAAGTTCTGAGGGTTGTATCGCCGTTATGGGTCCAAATTCAAGAGATTTAATACAATCTCTCACTGATGCAGATATGAGTAATGAAAGCTTCCCATTTGCAAATGTTAGAAACATTGAGGTTGGAATGGCAAATGTTCGTGCGCACCGCATTACCTATGTNGGTGAATTGGGATGGGAGCTTTACTTCCCAATAGAGTTTTCAAGTTATATTGCAGAGTTAATTGAATCAAAAGGTGAAGAATTCTCTTTAAGGCAAATTGGAATGCATACNGTGGATAGTTGTCGTATAGAAAAAGCTTACAGGCATTTTGGGCATGATATTACTGATGAAGACCACGTGATTAATGCCGGACTCGGTTTTGCTGTTAAGCTTAACAAGAAGCCTTCTAAATTTGGAAAGTTAATTGGTTTTGATGCAGTTGAATCTAAAAAAANCTCTGGCTATGAAATGCGTGTGATGCAGTTTTTATTAAATAATCCGGAGTTAATGCTATATCACAATGAGCCTATATTAAAAAATGGAGAAATTGTAGGTCATTTAACAAGTGGAACCTATAGTCATACTCTCGGAGCTGCAGTAGGCTTGGGATATGTCCCNTGCTTACCTAATGAGAGCCATGAGGATATTTTAAGTGCAGAATATACTATTGAGGTTGAGGGAGTAATTGAAAAAACTCAAGTATCCCTTAAGCCGATGTATGACCCTTTAAATGAGAAAATTAGAAATTAACTAATCTCATAATAATAATTAAAATAAGATTTTAAAAGACTAATTTAAATAAAGGTGCCTATTAGAGTTGCNACTCCAACTGCTCCAAGTGCCATTAAAGAAGAATTTCTGTAGTATTTATTTCCAGAATGATTAAAGAATCTTGAACCAATAAATGTAGAAAATACATAAAGTGGAGCGGTTACTATTCCTGTTAAAAAAATATTTTTTGTAAATAATCCAAAATAATAAAGACTAATAATAGCGCTTACCACTAGTCCAGAGGTAATAACTAGAATATTAGCACGCGCTACCTCGTCACTATCATTTTTAGAGAGAAGAACAGTGACATAAGGCGGACCTCCCATCCCAGTTGCTCCCTGCATTAATCCACTTATAATTCCTCCTAAAANGAGAATATATTTAGTGATAGTGGTTTTAATTCTCCAGCCACTTGCAATCAAAATAACAAAAAATATTAATAAGGTTGACATTAAGATTTTGATTACCTGTTCATCTATTGAGACTAAAAATACTGTACCAAATGGTATTGTTAACATCATAGTAAACATCATTGGTGAGATTTCCTTAAAGCTACATTTTTTAACACCAACAAAAGTCAAGTAGATAGTTGCAGGGATTTCTATGACTATATTGAAAACCATTGCAAAAATAGGAGAATAAAAATAAGAGAGAATTGGGATCATTAATAATCCTGATCCAAATCCTATAAANCCTCTCANAAAACCTGAAACAACAACCACTAGAGTTATTAAAAAATAATTCTCAGGAATAAAATATAAAAAAGTTTCCACCAAGAATTATCGAGATTTATGCATCAGAGATTTAATTTCTGCAATGATAATATCCATACCTTTATTTATCTTGTTCGTGTCAATAGCAGAATAACCAAGATGCAAAAAATTAGATGGTGGGTTTTTTTCATTAAATAATGTATTTCCTGANCTGACAGAAACTCCTTTAATTAGAAGGTTCTTAGAAAGAATATCGCTATCAATTGTCTTGGGGAGTTCAACCCAAAAAGTTGATCCTCCAAGGGTAGGAGTGCACGATAATAGCGGTTCTTGATTAATTTTTTCATTAATCAATCTCCATCGCTCTTTATTTGTTTTTTGTATTTTGGTAAACATGTTGTGGTAATGACCAAGTCCAATAAACAGAGCAACAGATCGTTGATTGTTTGCAGGTATGTGTCTAATCATCAGGCGTCTCAATGCTTTAACTTCCTTTATAAAGCTCTCAGGAGCCACCATGTATCCAAGTCTCAGGCCAGGCGCAAAAGCTTTTGAAAAGCTTCCAACATAAATAACGTTGTTCTTTTTATCAAGACTCTTTAANGAAGGATGAGGTTTCTTTTGAAAGTTAATTTCAGCTTCATAGTCATCTTCAATAATAACCATTTGATTATCTTGTGCAACTGAAAGAAGTTCAAGCCTTCTATCCATACTCATGGTTACACCTGTTGGATATTGATGGCTTGGAGTAGTGAAAATGATATCAGTTTTAGGACTTATTTCTTTAATCACAATCCCTTCCTTATCGATACTAATTGGCACAATATTGTCAGTCTTAGAGCTAAATATATTTCTGACATCTGGATATCCTGGGTTTTCCATGCCTACAACAGTTCCTTGCTTGGTAAGCAAGCTAGCGATCATGTAGATTGCATTTTGACTGCCTGATGTGATTAAAATTTGATCTTTGTTTGCCCAAATACCCCGCTTNGGTAAAACTTTTGATTGGATCTGCTTAATTAAAGAGGGGTCATCATTATCGACATGATCGGCATTCCATTTTTGTATTTCTGGCAGTGTCGAAGAATGCCTGACTACTTCTCTCCATTCGTAGTATGGAATTAAGCTTTTATCAATTTGGCCTATAGTAAATGAATAGGGTANGTTTTGCCAGTTTTCTGGATTATGAATATTGTTTTGGGCGGATGGTTTTTTTGTAATTAATTTATCATGCCAAATAGGTGATTCAATATTATTTGATTGTTCTCCGTCGGTGGAAGTGTAGCTCTCATAAAACTGCTCATTTACAAAATATCCTCGTCTTTCTTGAGGGGTAATATAACCATCAAATTCTAGCTCTTTATAGGCAGCAATGACTGTATTTCTAGCAACTTTAAGAGCGCTAGCAAGATTTCTGGAAGAGGGAAGCGGCTCATTTGGTCCAATTAAACCATTAGTAATTGCATCAATCAGCTGCTGACGAATTTGCAGTTGAAGGGTTCGAGGTTTATCATGCCTCAGTGAAAAAAACTGATTCCACATTTCATTCATTATTCTGGCCTATTAATTGTAAGTTTCCTGGTTCTATATATATGTTAAATCAGGACCAGTTATATTTTACAATTCGTTTCTTAAAAAATGCATTGAATTTAGAGTAGNAGGGATTATGTCAAATACAACAGTTGTTGATAATGCAAAAGACCATGTCTGGCATCACTTAACTCAGCATAAAGCTTTTGAAGAGAATGATCCATTAGTGGTTACTGATGCAAAAGGAATGATATTAACAGATTCTAAAGGTGACGAGTACCTTGATGCTACTTCAGGCGGAGTTTGGACTGTCAATCTTGGCTACGGTAGGGATGATATGGTTAAAACTGTATCAGATCAAATTTCAAGAATTCCATATATTGCTGGTTCTTTTGCAAACGAGCCTGCTTCTCATTATGCTCAAGAAATCACATCGTTAATGCCAGGCATGAATCGTGTTTACTATTCAAATTCTGGGTCAGAGGCAAATGAAAAAGGCTACAAGATGGTTCGTCAGCTTGCTCATTTTGACAATGAAGGAAAAAAGCATAAAATTATATTTCGTGATCGTGACTACCACGGCACTACTATTGGTGCAATGAGTTCATCGGCTCAAATTCAAAGAAAAAANCAATATGGCCCTTTTNCACCTGGTTTTGTTGAAATGCCAAATTGTTGTTGTTACCGATGCCCGTTTGGTAAAAAGTATGGTGAGTGTAATATTGAGTGTGCAACAGTACTTGAGGATATCATTTTGAAAGAAGATCCTGATACTGTAGGTTCAGTAGTGCTTGAGCCAATTACCGCTGGAGGTGGAGTAATTCCTCCTGTTCCAGAGTATTTCCCAATTATTCAGTCTATCTGTAATAAATATGATGTGTTACTTCATATNGACGAAGTAGTTTGTGGACTTGGAAGAACAGGAAAATGGTTTGGTTATCAGCATTTTGATGTACAGCCCGATATTGTTACAACTGCAAAAGGTTTGGCAGCTGGATATGCTGCAATATCTGTAACTGTTACTTCTGAGGCGATTTTTGAAAGGTTTAAGCAAGATCATACCAATCCAGATAGTTACTTTAGAGATATTTCAACTTTTGGTGGTTGCACAGCTGGTCCAGCAGCCGCGCTTGAGGTTGTAAATATTATTAAAAGAGAAAATCTCCTTGAAAATGTAACAAATATGGGTGATTATTTGAAAGACAAGTTACATGCTCTTGAAGATAAATATGACATTATTGGTGACGTAAGAGGCAAAGGTTTGTTTTGTGGAGTAGAGCTAGTTAAAGATAGGGAAACAAAAGAACCCGTTCACGAAAGTATCGCTATGGCGATTGCTGGACACTGTTTAAAAAATAAAGTAATGATTGGAAGAACGAATCGAAGCTTTGAATACAACAATAATGTGCTACTTTTTAGTCCNGCTTTTATCTGTTCTAAAAATGAAATTGATCAAATTGTAGCNGCCGTTGATAATGCTATTGCTGCAAACACATAGTTGTACATTTTAAATTTACAGGAAAAATATAATGATTATTGGTGTTCCAAAAGAAATTAAAAACCATGAGTACAGAGTAGGATTAACGCCTAGAAGCGTTAAAGAGTTTATCAATCATGGCCACGAGGTCATTGTTCAAACTAATGCTGGTGTTGGAATTGGTGCTTCTGATGATGAGTATTCAGATTCAGGCGCTGAAATCATGTCTACTGCAAAACAGGTGTTCGATACTGCTGAAATGATTGTTAAAGTTAAAGAGCCTCAAGCTGAAGAAATTGCAATGCTTAGAGAAGGTCAAATCCTTTATACATATCTTCATCTGGCGCCTGATCCTGTTCAAACCAAAGGGCTTGTAGAGAGTGGTGCAATTTGTATTGCTTATGAGACAGTTACTTCTCCAAGAGGAGGTCTTCCGTTATTAGCACCAATGTCAAAGGTTGCTGGCAGAATGGCAGTNCAGGCTGGCGCNCACTTTTTAGAACATCCAAATGGCGGCATGGGGGCTCTTCTTGGAGGTGTTCCAGGAGTCGACCCATTAAATGTNGTGATACTTGGTGGTGGAGTAGTAGGTGCGCATGCTGCACATATGGCTGTGGGAATGGGAGCCGATGTTTGGGTTTTAGATAACAACCCCGAGACACTTGAATCCCACTGGCAACAATTTGGTAGAACTACCAATACGGTGTTCTCAACAAAAAGTGCAGTAGAAGAATATGTACTTCAGGCAGACCTAGTTATTGGTGGCGTCTTAATCCCAGGTGCTGAGGCTCCTAAATTAGTATCAAGAGNGATGATCAAGGCAATGAAGCCTGGATCTGTGATTGTTGATGTTGCAATTGACCAAGGCGGTTGCTTTGAAACTTCGAAAGCAACGACACATGCTGAGCCAACTTACATTATTGATGATGTGGTTCATTATTGTGTTGCAAATATGCCTGGAGGTGTCCCAAAGACATCGACTTATGCCCTTAACAATGTAACATTACCCTTTGGGTTAAGTATTGCAAATAAAGGCGTCAAACAAGCTTTATTAGATGATGAACATTTGAGAGCAGGATTAAATGTCNATAGTGGACAAGTAACCTGTCTTGAGGTGGCTCAAGATTTGGGATATGATTATGTCCCAGCTCTAGATATGCTCAATAAATAATTATTTTAAATAGGAGAGAAAGAAATGACAAAGATGACCTCAAGTGAGGCTTTTGTTGAAACAATGGTCGCCAATGAAGTAACAGATATTTTTGGCATCATGGGTTCAGCATTTATGGATGCAATGGATATTTTTGAGCCAGCAGGCATAAGATTAATACCAGTTGTTCATGAACAAGGTGCNGCCCACATGGCAGATGGTTACTCAAGAGTTAGTGGCAGACATGGTGTAGTAATTGGTCAGAATGGCCCTGGAATATCTAATTGTGTAACTGCAATTGCAGCNGCTTACTGGGCTCATAGTCCTGTTGTCATTGTGACTCCTGAAGCTGGAACTATGGGTATGGGTCTTGGTGGATTTCAAGAAGCTAACCAGCTTCCAATGTTCCAAGAATTTACTAAATATCAAGGACATGTTGTTAATCCTATGAGAATGGCAGAATTCACAGGTCGTTGCTTTGATAGGGCTATGAGTGAAATGGCACCTACACAGCTAAACATACCTAGAGATTACTTTTATGCAGAAGGTGAATTTACAATTCCTACGCCACGAAGAATTGATCGAGGTTCTGGAGGTGAAGACACTTTAAATGAAGCTGTAGCTTTAATTGCTAAGGCAAAGTTTCCGGTTATTGTTTCAGGGGGTGGTGTTGTTATGGCAGATGGCGTTCAGGAGTGTGCTGCATTAGCAGAACGTCTCGGTGCTCCAGTAGTTAATAGTTACCTTCACAATGATTCTTTCCCTGCGAGTCATGAACTATGGTGCGGTCCATTAGGCTATCAAGGCTCAAAGGCTGCTATGAAACTAATCTCAAAAGCTGACGTGGTTATTGCTTTAGGAACTCGCTTGGGCCCATTTGGAACATTACCTCAACACGATATGGATTATTGGCCTAAAGATGCTCAAATTATTCAAATTGATGCGGATCACAAAATGTTNGGTCTAGTTAAACCAATCAATGTTGGAATTTGTGGNGATGCAAAAGCAGTTGCTGAAGTTCTTTGTCAGAAGTTAAATTCAGAAACTTTGAGCTGTGATTCCACTAAGTCCGAAAGAGCCACAACAATTGCTGATGAAAAAGCAGTTTGGGAATTAGAGCTTGATGAGTGGATTCATGAAACTGACTCTTATAGTATGGATATGATTGCTAATAAAGAGGAGGGATGGCTTCACCCGAGACAAGTTCTGCGTGAACTTGAAAAGGCTATGCCTGAAGATGTAATGGTTTCTACTGATATTGGTAACATTAACTCTGTGGCAAACAGTTATCTTAGATTCGAAAAGCCACGTAGTTTTTTTGCNGCAATGAGTTTTGGAAACTGCGGGTATGCCTTTCCAACAATTATTGGTGCCAAAGCAGCTGCACAGCATAGACCTGCGGTTTCTTATGCTGGAGATGGCGCTTGGGCAATGAGTATGGTCGAAACTATGACCTGTGTACGTCATGATATTCCGGTTACTGCGGTTGTTTTTCATAATCGCCATTGGGGTGCTGAAAAGAAAAACCAGGTTGACTTCTATGACAGACGTTTTATTGCTGCTGAGCTTACTGATCAGCACTTCGTAAATATTGCAGAATCAATGGGTGCTGAAGGTATACGAGTTGATAAGCTTGAAGATGTAGGTCCAGCTCTTAAAAAAGCGATAGATATGCAAATGAATGAGAGAAAGACAACAATTATTGAAATTATGTGTTCAAGAGAACTTGGAGATCCATTCAGAAAAGATGCATTAAGTAAACCAGTTAGATATCTTGATAAGTACAAAGACTATGGTGAAAAGTCACCTCATCGATAAGTATTAACTATTAACCCTCAGAGTGGTATATTATTGCGCTCTGAGGGAGCAAATTTACTTACGATGAATGAAAATTCAATAACACCATCTGATGTTTTAGATTATTGGTTTTCAGAAAAAAGCAAACAATTCTGGTTTGCTTCAACTCCACAAATAGATAATGAAATCAAGGCGCGTTTTGAACGTGTTTGGGAAAAAGCTGCTGCTGGAGAATTTGGCCACTGGAGAGACACAGCTGANGGCTCAGTCGCACTTATAGTGATTCTAGATCAGCTCCCGTTAAATATGTATAGGTCAGATNCAAAAAGCTTTCAAACAGAGACTATGGCTGTTGAAGTTGCATTAAATGCCATCAATAATNGCTATGATGAGGAGCTAAATGATGAAAAGCTATTATTTCTCTTTATGCCATTAATGCATAGTGAAAATATAGATCATCAGAATTTACAAGTTTATTTATTTGAAAAATATAACTTTAATCTAGATTTTTCAAAGCACCATAGAGACCTTGTTAAAAGATTTGGACGTTTTCCACATAGGAATGAAATACTGGGACGAATGAGCACTATGGAAGAGCTTGATTATCTTTTATCTGACAATGCTTTCAAAGGCTGAACGGATTGAGATTTAATTTCTTGCCTCAAGAAATTTACGTCTAAACCTAATTAAAATATCCTCAGTATATCCATTTGCCTGNTCAGCACCTTCAAAAACAAGCGCTAGTGAAGCCTTGTAAGCAAAACTATCATAACTTGGAGCTAATGGAAGGTAATTAGGGTCATGTTTATTTTGTTCATCTACGATAATAGCCATATCTTGAAATGCCTTATTTACCTGCTCTTTAGTACATAATTTATGATGTAGCCAGTTTGCCATATGTTGCGAAGAAATTCTTAATGTGGCGCGATCTTCCATAAGCCCAACATGATTAATATCTTGAACTTTTGAGCAGCCAATTCCTTGATTAATCCACTTAACAACATAGCCCAAGATACTTTGAGCATTATTATTTATTTCTTTAATAATTTTTTCTTCAGATAACTGGTCAGCTAACTTTAAAAATGGAATCACATATAAATCATCCTGGTTAGGTTTTTGATGTTTTGATAAGAGTTCTTTTTGTTGTTTGAATACATTAAAACGATGGTAGTGGGTTGCATGCAAAGTTGCTGCTGTAGGTGATGGAACCCATGAGCAGCTTGCTCCTGCNTCTAAATGGGTCATTTTATTGTCCAGCATTTCACGCATCTGGTCAGGCTGAGCCCACATCCCTTTACCAATTTGTGCTTTTTTATAAAGACCACATTCAAGCCCTGTACTTACATTGTTTTCTTCATAAGCAGAAAACCATGGTTCTTCTTTAATGAGATTTTTACATCGCATTGCCCCAGCCATCATTGAGGTATGTATTTCATCGCCAGTTCTATCTAGAAAACCAGTATTAATAAAAATTATGCGATTTCGAGCTTCATAAATACAGGCTTTAAGGTTAAGAGTCGTTCTTCTTTCTTCATCCATGATGCCAATTTTTAAGGTATTTTCTTTAATTGATAATGCTTTTTCAACAGCAGAAAATAAATCCATAGTAAATTTAACTTCTTCTGAGCCATGTAGCTTCGGTTTGACAATATAGATACTGCCTTTTTTGGAATTCATTTTGAGTTTCAAATCATGAAGAGCAATTAATGAAGTAACCATAGTATCTAAAATTCCTTCAGGAATAGGAGAACCATCACTATTAGTGACCATACTAGTCATCATGTGAATGCCAACATTTCTTACCAGCGTTAAACTCGTTCCTGGCAGCTTGCAAATATGACCTTGGATATCTGTATAGCTTTTATCTTCGTTCAATGACCTTGTTATGGTTTCTCCACCCTTGACAAAAGAGGCGTTTAGTTGGCGCTTCATAAGACCAAGATAGTTACGATATGCATGAATTTTTTCTTCATCTGAAACTGTAGATGCCGAATCCTCAAAGTCAACAATTGTAGTAACTGCAGACTCTAAAATCACATCAAATATTCCACTTTTATGAAGACTTTTTTCTTGATCGCAAACGATCTCAATATAAAGATCATTGTTTTTTAATAATATATTTCCATCTTCAGTTAGCCCTATATATTGGTTAGGGTTTATTAGGGTTGCTACTTCGCCATCATTCAAGTTAAAAATCAAAGTTCCCTTGTACTTGACTTGGTTAGTAATTTGTCGATAGGAGGCTCCTTTAAGAGGTGCAATTTCATCCAGAAAATCGCAAGCAAGCTCTGCTGTTCGATTAACTCTTTGTAGATTATGAGCAAATGAAGTACTCATGCTGCCTTTATTAGGTATAACGTTTGTACCGTAAAGAGAGTCAAAGAGACTACCCCACCGAGCATTTACAGCATTAAGAACAAATCTTTGATTGGTAATTGGAACAACGAGTTGTGGTCCTGAAATTTGGGAAATTTCATCATCTACCTCTTCTACTCCAATATTAAATTCATCTGGTTTTTTAACAACATAGTCAATATTTTCTAGAAATTTTTTATAGGTTTGAGGATCAATTCTTTTATTTTCAAGATGCCAACTATCAATTTGTGATTGCAATTTATCACGTTTATTTAAAAGTGAATGATTGGATTCTTGGAGTTCACTCAAAATTTTAGAAAGAGATTTAAAAAAATCTTTTGCAGAGATGTTCAAGCCATCGCATACTTCTTTCTCAATAAAGTCAAAGAAGGGTTTATCAACTTTTATTTTGTTAATTGTTTGTTGGTTAGGACTCATGAATTTACCTTGTTTTCGGTTACAATTACGCCATCTTCATCAGCATAAAGATAGTGATTTGGAGTAAATTTTACATTTGAAAAGTAAACATTTAAATTTCTTTTTCCAATTCCTTTTTTCACACTTTTTCGAGGGCAAGTGCCTAGAGCTCTTATACCAATTGGCATCGAATTAATCATTGCAGAATCTCTGATTGAGCCATTGACAATAATTCCTTCCCACTCATTTTTTATAGCATCTGCTGCTCTTTTGTCACCAAGCATTGCACACTTTAACGACTCACCCGCATCTATGACTAAAACACAACCCTTGCCATTGGTATTTAGAGCTTCTTCAACAAGAGAATTGTCTTCAAAGCACTCTATTGTAACAATTCGTCCTGAGAAAATATTTTTCTCTCCATAGCATTTAAATGTTGGATATAAATACTGAACGTTAGGGTGTAGTTCATCTGAAATGTCACAGGTTGACTTCATGTTAGCTGTCCTTATAAATTTCACACATACGCTTTTCTGAGCCATAAGGGTAAT
Source organism: Thiotrichales bacterium (assembly GCA_002711905.1). GTDB lineage: Bacteria > Pseudomonadota > Gammaproteobacteria > PS1 > Pseudothioglobaceae > Pseudothioglobus. The sequence continues at coordinate 23,672 of PASI01000005.1, read as the reverse complement.
AATCCATGATTCCATTCTCTTTAATTTTTTCTTGAATAGAGATCCAATAATTGGCATCTAATAATTTTTTATATTTTTTATTAAAAATCTCTTTCATATAAGGATTCGGCAACATAAAGTATTTGAATTCTTCAGGAAAAACATCATTTTGACCTACGTAATACCATGGCTCAGAGGACATCTCTTGTTCATAAGTTTTAGCTTTAGGAATTTTTTTAAAAATAGGCGTGCTCATCAAGGTAATTTCATCATAATCATAAAATACAACTCTGTTCTGACGGGTTACTCCAAAATTTTTGGTCAGCATATCTCCAGGAAAAATATTTGAATTTATTAGCTCATCAATAGCTTTTCCATAATCATTGATAATATGGCTTTGTTGCTTTTTATTTGCCGTTTCAAGATAGATATTTAGCGGCGTCATTTTGTTTTCTATGTACATATGTTTAATAATGAGTAGTTCTCCCTCAATTTCAATATTTGACCCTGCTTTTTTTTCTAATTCTTTGAGTAACTCATCATCAATATCTTTCAAAGGAAATGCGACATTTGAAAATTCCCATGTATCTGCTAATCTTCCAATTCTGACATGATTTTTGACAAAATAATATTTATCCTTAACCATTTCTTTTGTGCCCATTTTTGGAGGAGCAAATCGATCGTTAATAATCTTAAAAACGTAAGGATACATTGGAAAGGTGAAAACTGACATCACCATACCTTTAATGCCAGGCGCAATGATCAGTTTTTCACTAGTTATTTTCGAGTATTTTAGAAAATGTCTATATAAAAGTGTTTTGCCTTGCTTATGAAGACCAATCGCACTATAGAGAACTGCTCTGGTTTTCCCAGGAAGTAGTTCTTTTAAATACTCTACAATGGCAGAAGGGTAGTCAGTTGTTATAAAAAAGTATGACCTTGAAAAGCTAAAAATAACAGATATTGCGCCAATATCAGTGATCAAACTGTCAACATATAGTCCTTTACTATCATCATTTAACAGCGCTATAAGAACAGGTGCATCAGAATGCAGTTGAGTGATAATTTTTCCAACAATGTATGCGCATTTTCCTCTAATAAAGGGAGTGCTAATAAATTGAAGCTCAAAAACTTCAGAGCCAAGCCTTGGTATTTGCTTTAAAAGCTGTTCTTGAAGTCTTTCGATATCTTGATCAAGATTGCCACATGTGCATTTAAATTTGTAGTTATTAAGAATTGAAGCCAAAGTGTCTTTAAGCTGTCCATCATCAACAAAATAGCTATCAATGACAGGTTCATCCATATCGATATAATTAAGTGATACACATGGCTTGGTAAAAATATATTGATTGTTATAAAAGCTTCTCGAAAACATCCTGCAAAAGACCGAGTTGTAAAAGGTTTCTGCAAGTTCTGGTTGTTTATGTGCTGTGATTAGCTCAATATAAGCATGTTTGGTATTTTTCCAAAAATCAGAGTTAAACTTATCCATACTCTGAGACTCATTAAATTCAGCTTTTGCGCCATATAATGTTTGTTTTTTTAATTCAGAGGATAGTTTTTTACAAAAAACATCAACCTGTTCATCATAGAAATTGAGTCTTAACTTTGAGTCATTCTCAATTTTTTCCCATTCTTTTTCTTCAAAACATCTTTTTGCTTCAATAGACGCACTTTTAATATTTTGGTAGTGATGTTCAAATCCCAATAAAATCTTCTTGGCTATTGAGAGTGAGATTTTTTGAGATGAGTTGCTAAGCATTATTAATTAGNTATATTTGGAAGCCCTTCAAATATGAAGGGCGCCATATAATTATTNCTGATTAGGCTAACTAAACTGCTCTTCCTCAGTTGAGCCTTTCAGTGCAGTTACCGATGACTCTCCACCTTGAATAACAGTTGTGACATCATCAAAATAACCCGCTCCGACTTCTTGCTGATGAGATGCAAAGGTGTATCCTTTCTTTGAAGCATTAAATTCGGGTTCTTGAACCTTTTCAACATAGTGCTTCATGCCTTCACCTTTTGCATATTCATAAGCAAGGTCAAACATGTTATACCACATATTATGAATACCAGCCAAAGTGATAAATTGATACTTATAACCCATTTCAGAAATTTTTTCTTGAAAAGAGGCAATTTCGCTATCGTTTAGATTCTTCTTCCAGTTAAAAGATGGTGAACAATTGTAGGCTAATAGTTGACCCGGATTCTCTGCAAGTACAGCTTCTGCAAATTCTCTCGCAAATCCTAGATCTGGTTTACCCGTTTCACACCATACCAAGTCAGCGTAAGGCGCATAAGCAACTCCTCTTGAAATTGATTGCTCTAAGCCATTCTTAACAACGTAAAAACCTTCTGCAGTTCTTTTTCCAGTAATAAAAGGAGCATCATGTGGATCAACATCAGAAGTAAGTAAATTAGCTGCTTCTGCGTCAGTTCTAGCTAATAATAGCGTTGGAACACCCATAACATCTGAAGCTAATCGTGCTGAAACCAATTTTTGAACCGCTTCTTGAGTTGGAACTAAAACCTTGCCCCCCATATGACCACATTTTTTAACAGCAGCAAGCTGATCTTCAAAGTGAGCACCAGCAGCACCATTAGCAATCATATTTTTCATTAATTCAAATGAATTCAATACACCACCAAATCCTGCCTCAGCGTCTGCAACTATGGGTAAGAAAAAGTCAATATACTTTTCATCAGTAGGGTCTATACCTTGTGCCCACTGAATTTCNTCGGCTCTTTTAAAAGTATTGTTAATTCTTCTGACCATTGTAGGAACAGAGTCATAAGCATAGAGTGATTGATCAGGATACATTGTTTCTGANGTGTTTCCATCTGCAGCTACTTGCCACCCTGAGAGATAAATTGCTTCAATACCAGCTTTTGCCTGCTGCATTGCCTGTCCNGCTGTAATTGCTCCCATGCAATTNACATACCCTTTTTTGGATGATCCATTGACTAAGTCCCAAAGTTTTTCAGCACCTCTTCTGGCGTAAGTACACTCAGGCTGGACAGATCCACGAAGTCTAACCACATCTTCTGCAGAATAAGGTCTTTTTACATCGGACCATCTTGGATTTTCTTGCCAGTCTTTTTCGAGTTCTTTAACCTGCTCTTTTCTATTCACAACGCTCTCCTATTTTTATTACAATTTATGTAACCGNATTATTAATTTTAGTAACAATAGTTAAAATACATCAGTCANTNTAATGTATATCAACTAAGTCAGTTTCTTGACAGTAATTATGTATATTATATTGGTTCTAAACTCTTGATAAAACTAATAATTACATGTTTTTAATAATACCAATTTTATAGTTATATATTATAGTTATTTCACGATATAATATATATTTTTCATAATATGAAATAAAGATGAAGCCTAGATCAATCGATAAGAATTACAATGCAATTGAAAAATGCTTACAAATACTGTCTATGTTTTCTCTGGACAAATCAAAATTTTCAATCAAANAGATTTGTAAACAATTAAATTTTAATGTCTCAACTGCATATCGTATTCTCTCGACGCTGGAGGAGTATGGTTATGTTTCTCGTCTGAAAAATAAAGACTACGTAATTGGAACTCAGGCACTCTACTTGAGTGCGATATATACTCAAAGTAACCACCTAGAGCAGATTAGACCTATTGTTGACCGTATTCGGGATATATCTGGGGAAACTGCATCTTTTTTTGTTGAAGAAGAAGATGACCGAATTTGTTTATATAGGGCCCATTCTCGGGATGAAATTCGACATAATATTGAACAAGGGTCTCGATTGGAGCTTAATAGAGGGGCTTCAGGTCGAATTATTTTGGCTTATGGGAAAAGGCAAAAAGATAAAAAAGGGTTTTATAAAGATATACGTGACCAAGGTTATTATTTATCGATTAATGAACACAATGCCTCTTTATTTGCACTAGCAGTCCCAGTGCTATCTAATAGTGATAAATTTGTAGGGGCAATGACAGTCTCAGGCCCTATTAGCCGCTNTGATGATAAGCAAAAAATATCATTATTAAATCTTTTGCATGATCAACTTAAAAATATTGTAATGCCATAGTCTAGAGCTGATATGGGACTAAGATGATATACCTTTATTTTTCTATTTGTAATTAGAAATTTATGTAGTATAAGTCACCCAATTTTAGTCATTTAATTTTTATTATTTTCTCTTGTTCATATGTATCATTAGCTATTAGTTTTGTTTCCAATAACTTTATTAATAATTGTTAAATCTTATGAAAGAACACTTATATATTGATGGTAATTATTTGGTGTCATCCTCTGGAGAAACATTTAATTCTATCAATCCNGCGAACGGTGAAACGATTGCAATAGTTGATCAGGCAAGCGAGGAAGACGTTGAGAGNGCTATCATATCCTCTGAGAAAGCTTTCACTATTTGGAGTCAAATGAGTGCATTTGAGAGAGGTAGAATCCTTCTTAAGGCTGTCTCCATTCTTCGTGAAAGAAATGANGAGCTTGCAGAGCTTGAAGTTTTAGACTGTGGCAAGCCNCTCCAAGAAGCAAACTGCGTTGATATNCANACTGGAGCNGATGTCATTGAATACTATGCCGGCTTAGCTCCAGCATTACAAGGGTCTCAACAAGATTTAGATGCTAATACCTTTTTCATTTCTAAAAGAGAGCCTTTGGGTGTGTGTGCCGGTATTGGGGCTTGGAATTATCCCATTCAAATTGCCTGCTGGAAGTCAGCTGCTTGCCTTGCTGNNGGCAATACAATGGTATTTAAGCCTTCTGANGAAACTCCACTTAGTGTTCTTAAGTTGGCCGAGATATTTACTGAGGCGGGAATGCCTCCAGGAGTTTTTAATGTCGTTCAAGGTGATTATCGAGTTGGTCAATTATTAACTAGACACCCTAGAGTTGCTAAAGTTTCGTTCACCGGAGAAAGCGGCACTGGAAAAAAAGTAATGACTGACGCTTCTGGCACATTAAAAGAGGTGACTTTGGAGCTTGGAGGAAAATCACCTTTAATTATTTTTAATGACGCTAATATTGATAATGCCGTTTCTGGATCACTTTTAGCTAACTTTTATACGCAAGGCGAAGTGTGTACTAATGGAACTAGAGTTTTTGTACAGTCTGAAATTTATGATAAGTTTTTAGAATTGGCTTGTCATCGCACTAAAAATATTAAAGTTGGAGACCCTTCTAATATAGAGACTCAAATGGGAGCATTAATAAGCGCTAAGCATCTCAATAAGGTTATGAGCTACATTGAGAAAGCAAAAGAATCAGGCGCCCGACTTATAGTTGGAGGAAATCGCTTTAAATCAGAAGAAACAAAGAACGGTTTCTTTGTTGAGCCGACAATTTTTGCCGATTGTGAGGATGATGCATCTTTTGTACAAGACGAAATTTTTGGACCTGTAATGTCAGTTCTTCGCTTTGATNAAGAATCCGAAGTTATTCAAAGAGCAAATAACACGAGGTTTGGTTTGGCTGCTGGTGTTTTTACGCAAGATATTAGTCGAGCCCATCGAGTCATTAATCAACTAGAGGCNGGAATATGCTGGATTAATAGTTGGGGAGATTCACCTGCAGAAATGCCAGTTGGTGGTTACAAAGAGTCAGGTATTGGACGTGAAAACGGTCCCGAGACTTTAAAAAGCTATACTCAAATCAAAAGTGTCTTTGTGCGTCTTGATGATGTTGAGAGCCCTTATTAAGTGTAGAGAAAATATAAATGAGTAGTGATTTTGATTACATTGTTGTTGGCGCTGGGTCAGCTGGGTGCGTTATGGCTAATCGCTTGAGTGAGTCAGGTGAAAACAGCGTAATTCTTCTAGAAAATGGTGGCAGTGATAAAAATATAATGATTCAAATGCCAACTGCGCTCTCTTATCCAATGAATACCGATAAATATGCTTGGCAATTTCATACTGAGCCGGAACCTTTTTTAGATAACAGAAAAATGCACTGTCCAAGAGGTAGAGTGATGGGAGGCTCTTCGTCAATTAATGGAATGGTCTTCGTTCGAGGCCATGCTAAAGATTTTGACCAGTGGGAAGAGCTTGGAGCAAAAGGGTGGGCATATAAAGATTGTTTACCTTACTTTAAGCGCTGTGAAAGTTGGCATAAAGGTGAAGATGATTACCGTGGNGGTAGTGGCCCTATTTCAACTTCAAATGGCAACAATATGAAGCTTAATCCTCTATACGAAGCCTTTATTGAGGCGGGTAAAGAGGCTGGTTATCCGGAAACTAAAGATTATAACGGTGAGCAGCAAGAAGGTTTTGGCCCAATGCACATGACAGTGGNTGGTGGCGTTCGCTCTTCAACATCTAATGCCTATATTAAGCCAACAAAAAATAGATCAAATCTTAAAATATTAACCCATGTGCTTGTTCAAAAAATCATTCTGGAAAATAAAATAGCTACGGGTGTAGAGTATTCAATTAATGGAAACAAAAAAATATTAAAAGCAAATAAAGAAGTGATACTTTGTGCAGGCTCTATTGGCTCCCCACAAATTCTTCAATTGTCAGGCATTGGGCCAACAAAAGTACTTAAGGATGTAGGCGTTGAAATTCTGCACGAATTAGCAGGTGTTGGTGAAAACCTTCAAGACCACCTTGAGGTTTACTTTCAATATTATTGTAAAAAACCAATTACCCTTAACAGTAANCTAAACCTTATTAGTAAAGGGCTTATTGGTATTGAGTGGATATTAGCAAAAACGGGCTTAGGCGCAACCAACCATTTTGAGTCATGCGGCTTTATTCGNTCTCGTGCTGGGCTAGAGTGGCCNAATATNCAATATCATTTTCTTCCGGCAGCAATGCGATATGATGGGAATGCAGCTATGGATGGACATGGTTACCAGGTTCATGCTGGTGTCAATAAAGTAACTAGTCGTGGCAGTGTTAAGATAAATAGTTCAGATCCAAAAGCAAAGCCATCAATTATTTTTAATTACATGGAAACAGAGCAAGATAAGCAGGATTGGAGGGACTGCATCCGCCTAACCAGAGAAATTTTAAGTCAGTCTGCGCTTGATGAATTTAATGCTGGAGAAGCAAGCCCTGGCTTAGATGTTAGTTCTGACGAAGAAATTGACGCCTGGGTGAGGGAAAATGTTGAGAGTGCTTATCATCCATCTTGTTCGTGCAAAATGGGCTCATTTGATGATCCAATGACGGTAGTAAATAACGTAGGCCAAGTCAATGGGATAGGGAGTTTGAGAGTAATTGACTCTTCAGTTTTTCCTGCCATTCCAAATGGAAACCTTAATAGTCCAACTATCATGTTGGCAGAAAAAATGGCAGACGCGGTTCTAGGTAATAAGCCATTAGAATCAAGCGATGTAAATGTGTGGATTGATCCAAATTGGAAAGAATTACAGAGACTTGGTAGCCCAAAGAGAAAAGTAACAAGCAACTAATTACACTAATTGGTGAAAATTAACTTGCTTCTTGATTTAAATCCGTATAAAAATTAACTCATCTCAATCTTATCTTATCTGTTAATGGAAGTAGAGAAATTAAATACTTATATTGTTGCAACACCTAAGCCCCACATCGGAGGAATGTATTGGATACTTCTGTCTATTGAAACTAAGTGTGGAATATTAGGAGTTGGTGAGGTTTACTCGGCATCTTTTCATCCTGAGATTGTTGTCAAAGGAATCAAAGATGTTTTTGAAAGATATCTTAAAGGTCATGATCCTCATCACGTCGAACGTTTTTATAGAGAGTGTTTCTCGAGTGGTTTTACTCAGAGGCCTGATTTAACGATGATGGGGGTCTTAAGTGGTCTTGAGATGTCTTGTTGGGATATTATTGGAAAAGCTGCAAATAAGCCAATTTATGAGCTTATAGGGGGCAAAGTCCATGACAAGCTTCGTTCATATACCTACTTGTACCCAAAAGACAAGAATGGGGTGCTTAACTATGATGATCCCGAGCTTGGAGCAGAGTCTGCTGTTAGTTTTATGGAGCAGGGCTTTACTGCAATTAAGTTTGATCCTGCTGGCCCTTATTCTTCATACTCTGGGCATCAAATTTCACTGAAAAGGCTTGCTCACTGTGAGAACTACTGTCAAAAAGTTAGGGATGCAGTAGGGGATAATTGCGATATCCTTATCGGTACGCATGGACAACTCACTCCTGCTTCAGCTGTAAGGCTTGCGAAAAGACTTGAAAAATTTGACCCCCTTTGGTTTGAAGAGCCTGTTCCACCAGGCCAATCTAATGCAATGAGTGAAGTTGCTAAAAAAACCAAGATTCCAGTTGCAACGGGGGAAAGGTTAACAACAAAGTATGAGTTTTATGATGTCTTAAAAAATAATGCGGCCTCAATCATTCAAATGAACCTAGGTCGAGTGGGTGGGATTTTGGAGGCTAAAAAAATTGCGAGTTTATCAGAAGTTTTTTATGCTCAGATTGCTCCTCATATATATAACGGCCCAGTTGGTGCTGCAGCAAGTATTCAGCTCGCTACTGCAACCCCGAATTTTTTGATTATGGAAAGTATCAAGACTTGGGATGGTTTTCATTCAGAGGTTTTAACGGAGCCAATTAATTGGAGTAATGGAAATATAATCCCATCAGATAAACCTGGCTTAGGTATCGAGTTGAATTTTGATGTTGTCGAGTCAAATTCTCCTTACAAAGGAAATAAGCTTCATCTTTCTATGGACCAAAAGCCTTATTACGTTGACGATGACNAATTTAGTATNTAGGAGNATTNAATGAAAGTGGGTTTTATTGGTTTAGGAAATGCAGGCGGTAAGCTTGCAGGTAGCCTTTTAAGAAATGGTTTTGATCTTACAGTTATAGATCTCGATGACTCATTAGTGAATNAATTTATAGAGCGAGGTGCATCTAGAAGTAGAACCCCAAAGGAAATGGCTGAACTTTGCGATATTGTAATAACTTGTCTGCCTTCTCCAAAAGCATGTTCAGAGGTTATGGAGTCNGAAGATGGCGTTATAGCTGGCTTAAGTGAGGGAAAAATTTGGTTAGAAATGAGTACAACTGACGAGGCTGAAATTCGAAGAATAGGTTCACTAGTTGAATTAAAAGGCGCTCTTCCAATTGACTGCCCTGTATCTGGGGGTTGTCATAGAGCAGATACTGGCAATATTTCAATTTTTGCTGGCTGTAAAAGAGAGGCATTTGAAAAGGCATTACCTATACTCACAACGATGGGACGAAGAGTTCTACATACGGGAGATTTAGGAACTGCATCAACATTAAAAGTAATGACCAATTACCTCGCTACAGTTAATCTCGTTTCGATATCAGAAGCACTAACCACTATGAAAGTTCTCGGTATGGACATGAATGTAACCTATGAGGCAATTAAGGCCTCCTCAGGCAATTCGTTTGTTCATGAAACAGAGTCTCAGGTAATTTTGAATGGAAGTAGGGATATAAGCTTCACGATGGATTTGGTATCCAAAGATGTAGGTATATTTAAGGAGCTAGCTGAGCGTCAAGGGCTTGAATTAGAAATTGCACCTATGATCGTAGATATTTTTAAGAATGGTGAAAAACGTTATGGCTCTCGTGAGCTTTCTCCAAACATTATAAAAAGGCTTGAAGAAAGAGCAGATGTTGAGGTTCTGGGTGTTGGCTTTCCTCCTGAAATGATTGATGAAGAGCCTGAAGAAAAAGGTTACGAAGTTGTTATCCGTAACAGGCAAGATAATTAATTTCATCTAATCTTTTTCTAATCAACTTCTAAACTTCATTTAACCTTTAACCNTATTATTTAAAATTAATTTATTTCTTATTTAACAATCATTCAATGAATAAAGAACTTTCACCAAATTTTAAGCCTAAAAANATCGTTANTAGTATTAGTAAAGCTATCGATATTGGTACGACCCAATCAACACTAGCAAGTCAAGGAGTGGACTGGGAGAGTGTTGTAGGTGTTTTGGATGAGGCCGAGCATCTAATTGGAAAAGAGATGAGTGTTAACTCTCATCTAAACTCAGTCATGTTTACGGATGAGTTCAACAAACAGTATGAAAAAACACTCCCTTTAATTTCAAATTTTTATAGTGATCTTGGCGCAAATAAAGATCTTTATAAGGCATTTAAGAGGGTTAATGAGACCACGTTAAATTTACANCAGCAANATATTGTAAATGATTCATTGCGAAGCTTTGAACTCTCTGGTGTTGCTTTAGATGGAACTAAGTCTGAGCGATTTAAAGAAATTCAAGAGCAATTAAGTGTGCTCAGTAATCAGTTTTCTAAAAATGTTTTACAATCAACAAACTCGTGGAAAAAAACTGTTTCAGCTGAAGAGTTAAAAGGATATGGCGCTGATGAGTTTTCTAAAGTCAAAAAAGGCGATCATTATGAGATTAATCTTCAAGTGCCAGTCTACATTGATCTTATGACTTATGCTGATAGTAGTGACCTCAGAGAAGAGGTTTACAAGGCCTATATTTCAAGAGCTTCAGATATTGGGATTACTTCTAAAGAGTTTGATAATCGTCCAGTAATGGATGAAATTTTAAAACTGCGATTAGAAATGTCAGAGTTAGTTGGATTTTCAAATTATGCAGATTATTCAACGCAGTCTAAAATGGTTGANTCTCCAGATGCAGTTGTCGACTTTTTGANNNCACTTATAGAACTATCAACGCCACAAGCAAAAGCTGAATTAAGTGATTTAGAAAGGTTTGCAGGNCATGCTTTGATGCCTTGGGATTTNATGTATTACTCAGAAAAATTAAAACAAAAAACATTTAGTTTCAAGAGTTCTGANTTGAAGCCCTATTTTCCTGAAAGTAGTGTTTTTAATGGTTTGTTTGAAACTATTCAAAATCTCTATGATATTAAGTTGACTGAAATTCATGAAAAGACTTATCATCAAGATGTTAGGGTGATCAAGCTTGAGGATAAAAATGGAGTAATCGGAAGAATTTATTTGGATGTTTATGCCAGAGNAAATAAACGTGGCGGTGCTTGGATGTCGGATTATCAGGGTCTTTATAAAGACTCGNTGCCNGTCGCTTTTGTTGTNTGCAACTTAAATTCTCCTTCAGATGGGAAACCAGCGCTATTTGATTTTGATGAAATTGTAACTATTTTTCATGAGTTTGGTCATGCACTTCATCACCTGCTAACAAAAGTTCCTTTTCCATGTGCAGCTGGAATTAGCGGTGTCCCTTGGGACGGCGTTGAACTTCCAAGCCAATATATGGAAAATTTCTGTTATGAAAAAGAGGTGGTTGAATTAATTTCAGGCCACTGGGAAACTGGCAATAAACTGCCTGAAGTGCTCTTTAAGAAGGTAATTGAATCCAAAAACTTTCAATCTGGTTTGCAAATGCTTAGGCAATGCGAATTCGCTTTATGGGATATGAGTACCCATATATCAGGAACTGATACTTACGAGATTCTTAGNAAAGTTAGAGAGAAAACTTCTCTAGTACCTATAGTAGATGAAAACCGTTTTCTTAACTCATTTTCTCATATTTTTAGTGGAGGTTACGCAGCAGGTTATTTTAGCTATAAGTGGGCAGAGGTTTTGGCAGCGGATGCATATGAGTTTGTCCAAGAGAATGGAGGAATCGGATCAAAGTCATCTAATGATTTTAGGAAATGTATTCTTGAAGTCGGAGGAAGTTTAGACTTTATGGGTCAATATATAAAATTTAGAGGAAGCAAGCCTAAAATGGACGGCCTTCTGAAAGCTTCTGGAATTTCGATTTAAAGACTTTAAACTTGGTAAAATATAATTTTTTGCTAGGTATAACTGGAAAAAATAATGATTAAATACTTACTGGGCGCAATTCTTNCTTTAGCCATAATAGGCGGCGCTTTCTCTTTTAAATCAAATGACCAGAGTTGGCAAATAATTGTTCATAAAGAAGAGGCTTTTAAAAGCGTGACAAATGGAGCGGTAAGAATTTATAAAATTGGAATGGGTCTTTTTACAGACGTTAATTTAGTTGATAAGNCTTCAATTATATTAGAAGATAGCTAAATTTTAGAAATCAGGATGGATCCGTTTGTTCCACCAAACCCAAAAGAATTTGAAATTGCATGATCTATTTTCATCTCTCTTGCTTCATTAGCTGCNTAGTCTAGGTCACAATTTGGATCTTGATTGAAAATATTGATTGTTGGAGGTGCTATTTGATCTCTTATAGCTAGAGTCGTAAATACTGCCTCAATTCCACCTGCAGCTCCAAGAAGATGCCCAGTCATCGATTTTGTTGAGCTCATTACAATTTTCTTTGAATGGTCGCCTAGAGCTAATTTAGCAGCGTCCGTTTCAGCNATATCTCCAGCCGGAGTTGAGGTTCCATGTGCGTTAATATAGTCNAGTTGATCAGCATTAATACTGGCATTCCTCATTGAATTCTTCATGCATCTTGCAGCACCCTCACCACCCTCAGAAGGAAGGGTCATATGGTAAGCATCACTACTCATTCCATATCCAGAAAGTTCACCATAAATTCTTGCCCCTCTTTTTTTTGCATGCTCGTACTCTTCAAGAACAACAACTCCAGCTCCATCTCCAAGAACAAATCCATCTCTATCAACATCCCAAGGTCTTGAGGCTGTCTCTGGATCATCATTTCTTGTAGAGAGTGCTCGAGCAGCCGCAAAGCCACCTAGACCACAATTGGTAGAAGACATTTCAGCTCCACCAGCAATCATCACGTCAGCATCACCGTACTCAATAATTCTTGAGGCATCACCAATATTATGAGTGCCCGTAGTACAAGCTGTCACAATTGCAAAATTGGGACCCTTAAGACCATACTTTATAGACATATTTCCAGAAATCATGTTGATAATAGAGGAGGGTACAAAGAAAGGAGAGATTCTTTTTGCTCCTTTTTCTCTAAAAAGGTCTGCAGTTTTTTCAATAGTAGTTAGGCCACCAATGCCAGCTCCAATTGCGACACCAATTCTTTCCGCATTAGATTCTGTAACTTCTAGTCCACTATCTTCAAATGCTTGAATTCCCGCAGCCATTCCATAATGGATGAAAACATCCATTTTTTTAGCTTCTTTCGGGCTTAGATAATGAGAAATATCAAGATTTTTAACAGCGCCACCAAACTTGACTACTTGNCCCTCGGTATCAATATTATCAATTGGCGCAATTCCGGAGACGCCATTAATAATATTCTTCCAAGAATCANCTACATTGTTTCCAACGGGGCAGACAACGCCTAATCCTGTAATTACAACTCTTCTTTTGCTCATAATTGAATAAGTGTTAAATTTAACGAAGTAATGTATAAGGTTTTATAAAAAATGTGAGTAAAAAAAAGGCGTTTTACTTTTTAAAGTAAACGCCTTAATAGATTTATTGATGAATATTATGTATTTGCGTTAATGTAGTCTATTGCTTGTTGAATTGTTGTAATGTTTTCTGCCTCTTCGTCTGCAATTTCGCAGTCAAACTCTTCCTCAAGAGACATTACAAGTTCTACAGTATCTAATGAATCCGCCCCTAAATCGTCAATAAATGAAGCATTGTTATCAACATCACCACTCACATCTAACTGCTCACTTACAACTTTTCGCACTCTATCTTCAATACTCATTTTGAGTTAAATCCTTAAATTGTTTTAAAGTTTACATTTTATCTACAAAAAACATTAAATAGCGTTAAATTTTAAATATTTATTGATATCTTGTTGGGTCATTGATTTTGGCTTTGATAAAGCCATTTTTTCTAAGAACGCAAGCATCACACTCACCACACGCCTCTCCATTAGCATTTGCATCATAACAGCTTATTGTTTCAGAGTAGTTGATACCTAAACCAAGTCCTTTTTGAATTATCTGAGCTTTTGTCCAGCTGATCAAAGGGGTTAATATATTAATTTTATCTCCCTCTACTGATTGCTTGGTAGCAAGATTAGCCATATCTTCAAAAGCTTTGATAAACTCTGGTCTACAGTCTGGGTAGCCAGAATAATCAAGGGCATTGACTCCAATAAAAATATTTTGGCAATCAATCACTTCAGCCCAAGCCAGCGCAAATGATAAAAATATAGTATTTCGAGCAGGCACATAAGTAATGGGGATTTCATTACTATCTGAATATTTTGGGATTGATATATTGTTGTCAGTTAAAGCAGAGCCTCCAATGTCATTGAGTGATATTTTCATAATGCGATGCTCAGACACTTCAAATTTGTTTGCAATTTTTTTTGAAGATTCTAGCTCTGATCTCTGCTTTTGACCATAGTCAAAACTAAGAGCATAGCATTCATATCCCTGCTCTTTAGCTATCGCGAGAACAGTTGTTGAGTCTAAACCGCCAGATAGAAGAATAATGGCTTTAGACATTAGCCAAATTACCCTTGGTTTCAAGCCAAGATTTACGGTCTGAAGCTCTTTTTTTGGAAAGTAGCATATCCATTGTTTCAGTGATCTGAAGAGGATGATTTAGAGTGAGTTGAATCAGTCTCCTTGTGTCAGGCTGCATAGTGGTTTCTCGAAGCTGTTTAGGGTTCATTTCACCAAGCCCTTTAAATCTTTGAACCTGAATTTTTTGACGTTTATTCTCTTTCATCAGTTTTGCTTCAAATGCGTTTTTTTCTTTGTCATCAAGTGCATAAAAGACTTGCTTACCAGCATCGATCCTATAGAGCGGGGGCATTGCAACATAAACATGCCCTAGTCTAACTAATTTGGGAAAGTGTTTTACAAAGAGAGCGCAGATTAATGTAGCAATATGAAGACCATCTGAGTCTGCATCAGCCAAAATACATATCTTTCCATATCTTAATCCAGANANATCNCTACTATCNGGCTCGAGGCCAATTGCAACACTAATATCATGGATTTCATTAGAGGCAAGAACTTGAGACGAATCTACCTCCCAAGTATTAAGAATTTTACCTCTCAGCGGAAGTATTGCTTGGTAGTCTTTATCTCTTGCTTGTTTTGCTGAGCCACCCGCAGAATCNCCTTCAACTAAAAAAACTTCTGTTTGCTCAAGATCTGAACTCGTNCAATCTGAAAGTTTTCCAGGAAGAGCAGGTCCGCTAACAATTTTCTTTCTAACAACTTTTTTTGCAGTTTTTAATCTTGACTGAGCATTAAGGATTGCTAATTCAGCAATTTTTTCAGCTACATCTGTATGCTGGTTAAGCCATAAACTAAAAGAGTCTTTAACAACTCCTGAAACAAATGAAGCACATTCTCTTGATGAAAGTCTTTCTTTGGTTTGTCCGGAAAATTGAGGATCTAAAATCTTTATTGAGAGTACATATGCAATTTTTTGCCAAACATCATCAGGAGTTAACTTGATATTCTTTGGGATGAGATTTCTAAATTCACAGAATTCTTTAAGGGCATCAGTCAGTCCAGATCTTAGACCATTGACATGGGTTCCACCACCAATAGTTGGAATCAGGTTAACAAAGCTTTCAGCGGTTGTATTGCTGGTGTTTTCAGTCCAAGTTAAAGCGCAATCTAGTTGCTCTTCCTTGGTCTTATAAGAAATGACAAATGGAGTTGATGGGATACATTCAAGACCATCCAAAGAGGCTTGTAGGTAATCTTTAATCCCGTCATTGAACAGCCATTTGTCTTCAGTATCATCTATTTCATTTTTAAAATTAACTTCAAGGCCAGGACACAAAACAGCTTTAGAGCGAAGATTATGCCTCAATTTCTTTATTGAAAATTTTACAGAGTCAAAAAATTGAGCGTCAGGAGTAAATTTAATTAGCGTTCCTGTATTACGCTTTCCAACAGCTCCAATCTCCTCTAAATCATTTGACTTAACACTGGATTCAAATTTCATAAAGTAATGCTTTGAATCTCTTTTTATCCATACTTCAATTGAGCTTGATAGGGCGTTTACGACTGATATACCAACGCCATGAAGTCCACCAGAGAACTGGTAAGAGTCATTTGAAAATTTACCTCCAGCATGAAGCTTGGTTAGGATAACTTCGACCGCAGGTGTACCTTCTTTTGGATGAATATCGATTGGTATGCCTCTACCATTATCTTCAACAGACATTGAATTATCATTGTGCAGCGTTACATTAATTTGAGTTGCATAACCTGAAACCGCTTCATCAACACTATTATCAACCACTTCCTGAGCAAGATGATTGGGATTTTCAGTGTCTGTATACATGCCTGGGCGTTTTTTGACTGGCTCCAGGCCAGTTAATACTTCTATTGAGGATGCGTCGTAGTTAGACATATTCTGAAATGATTTTAGTTGACAAGCATAATACCAAAAAAAAGCCCCAAAAAATGGGGCTTTTGACTATAAAACAATTTGTTTTACATCATACCTGGCATACCGCCACCCATGCCGCCCATATCAGGCATTGCAGGCGCAGAGTCTTGAGGCTTATCAGTAATCATTGCTTCAGTTGTTATCATTAAACCAGAGATGCTTGCTGCATGCTGAAGTGCTGCGCGAGAAACTTTAGTTGGATCTAAGATACCCATCTTAAGCATATCACCATATTCTTCAGATGCNGCGTTATATCCAAAGTTACCTTTACCTTTTAAGACTTCATTTAGTACAACAGAAGCCTCACCTCCTCCATTAGTAACAATTTGTCTAAGAGGCTCCTCTAAGGCGCGTCTGCAAATGCTGATTCCAACGTCCTGATCACTGTTATCACCCTTAAGTGAGCTAAGTGAAGAGATGGCCCGAACAAATGCAACACCACCACCTGGAACAACACCTTCTTCAACAGCAGCGCGAGTTGCATGAAGTGCATCATCAACACGGTCTTTTTTCTCTTTCATTTCAACTTCTGTTGCTGCACCAACTTTAATTACTGCAACACCACCAGAGAGTTTAGCTAAACGCTCTTGAAGTTTTTCTNTATCGTAATCAGAGCTAGTAGCTTCTATTTGAGTTTTAATTTGACCAACACGACTTACAATAGCTTTTTTCGCTCCTGATCCATCAATCACTGTTGTGTTATCTTTACCAATNTCAATACGTTTTGCAGTACCAAGATGCTCTTCAGTAACNCCTTCAAGTGATAAACCAACTTCTTCAGAAATAACTGTAGCTCCAGTAAGGACAGCTATATCTTCTAATATAGCTTTACGGCGATCACCAAATCCTGGCGCTTTAACAGCAGCTACTTTGACAATACCACGCATGTTATTAACTACAAGAGTTGCTAAAGCTTCACCTTCAATATCTTCTGCAATTATTAGAAGAGGTTTGCCGGCTTTTTGAACTGCTTCTAATGCAGGTAGTAAGTCACGAATGTTTGCAATTTTAGAATCATGAAGCAAAATATATGGATGCTCTAGATCAGCAGTCATAGATTCTTGATTGTTTATGAAGTATGGAGAAAGATATCCACGGTCAAACTGCATTCCTTCAACAACATCAAGTTCGTTTTCAAGTGTTGAGCCTTCTTCAACTGTAATAACACCTTCTTTTCCAACCTTTTCCATTGCTTTAGCAATAATTTCACCAACAGATGTGTCTGAATTTGCTGAAATAGTTGCAACCTGAGCAATTGCTTCGCTATCTTTACATGGTTGAGATGCTTTTTGTAACGCTGCAACAACAACTTCGGTAGCCTTATCAATACCTCTTTTAAGGTCCATAGGGTTCATTCCTGCTGCGACTGACTTAACACCTTCTGAAATTAAAGACTGAGCTAATACAGTTGCTGTAGTAGTTCCGTCACCAGCAATATCATTTGTTTTTGATGCNACTTCTTTAACCATTTGAGCGCCCATATTTTCAAACTTACCTTCAAGTTCGATTTCTTGAGCAACTGATACACCATCTTTAGTAATTGATGGAGCNCCAAATGATTTATCAATAACTACATTTCTTCCTTTTGGTCCAAGCGTTACTTTAACTGCGTTTGCAAGCGTGTTAACACCTGACATCATTAAATCTCTAGCTTCTGAGCCGAATTTTACGTCTTTTGCTGACATTATATTTCTCCTTTATTCTTCAATTACTGCAACAATTTCATCTTCGCTCATCACAAGAAGCTTTTCTTCTGCTACAGTGATTTCCGCACCTGAGTATTGACCGAACATTACTATATCGCCAACCTTCACATCCAAAGGAATTAAATCTCCTTGGGTACTAATTCTGCCATTTCCAGCTGCTACAACTTCGCCTCTTGATGGCTTTTCTGTAGATGAATCAGGGATAATTAAACCACTGGCTGTTGTTTTCTTTTCTTCTACTCTTCGAACGATTACACGATCGTGTAGGGGACGGATTTCCATGTTTTCTCCTGGTATTACACAAAAAATTGTCGTAAAAAAGTTTTTACTCTTCTAGACGTTCTTTAAGCTTTTTGATAGCTTTATTTTCAAGTTGACGAACCCTTTCAGCGGAAACACCATACTTGTCTGCTAAAGTATGTAGGGTCGATTTTTCTTCTTTCAAGTACCTAGCTTGTAAAATATCGATACTTCTCTCATCTAAAGAAGAAAGAGCTTGATAAAGCTTGTTGTGTTGGTCTTCTTGACTTTTATGACTTACCACTAATTGCTCTGGATTTTTCCCAGGATCAGATATGTAATGCTCAGGTGTATAGGTATCTTCATCATCATTAACTTCAAATGCAACATCATTAAGTTGGAGTCTTGACTCCATTTCAATAACATCTTTTTCTCTAACGCCTAAATCTTCAGCNATTATTTTTGCTTGTTCACTTGTTAAAGATTGAAATATATTAGATTTAGCTTGCTTGAGCTTAAAAAAGAGTTTTCTTTGTGCTTTTGTNGTTGCAACTTTGACAATTTTCCNATTCTTNAAAATATATTCATGTATTTCTGCACGAATCCAGTAAACAGCAAAAGAAGANAGNCTTACTTTTTTATGAGGATTAAAGCGTTTTACNGCCTTCATAAGGCCGATNGTTCCTTCTTGAATTAAATCTGCGTGTTCGAGCCCATATCCTTTATAACCATGAGCAATAAAAGCAACAAAGCGCATGTGAGCTAAAACTAACTTTTGAGCCGCAGACAAACTGCCGTCTTCAAAAAGTTCGATGGCTAGGTTATATTCCTCTTCTGGAGTAAGAATAGGAGGGTACTTTTGTACCTCTAGATCTCTAGATNNATTGTTTATCGATAACGCAAAATCACTCATTANCCTTCCTAGTNCGATAAATTAGGCCTAAATTATACCAAAAAAATGNTTTATATCAATTCTTTAAGTAGATATTTATGTCTNATAACTTGTTTTTCAAGTGCTAGTTCAGATTTATTAAAATCTTCATTAGGNTGATCAATAATAGTTTTAAGATTAGATAGTGCNTCATCAAAGTCATCATTAATAACTAAATAATCAAATTCGTTATAGTGTTTCATTTGGTTTTCAGCGTCGGACATTCTACTATTGATTGTATCATCGTCATCCTGAGCACGCCCTTTAAGTCTTTTNAGTAAAGAATCTTTTGAAGGAGGCAAGATAAAAATACCAATTGNCTTAGGCATATTTTTTTTTACTTGGCGAGCTCCTTGCCAATCTATTTCAAGAATTACATCAATATTTTTATTAAGGTTTTCTTCTATTTTCTCTCGAGANCTTCCGTACAGATTGCCAAATACCTCNGCATGTTCAACAAATTCAGTATTGTTAANCATTTGTTGAAAGTCAGTTTTTGAAATAAAATGATAATTGACTCCATCAATTTCACCNACTCTAGGTTTACGAGTAGTGTGNGTTACTGACAGATATAAATCTTCTGATTTTTTGAGTAATGCATCAACTAGGGTTGTCTTTCCACAACCAGAAGGAGCAGCTATGATGAATAAATTAGCCATTATATCTNAGNGGTTTTCATGATTATTTTGGAGTGTANCCCTTAATCTGGTCGAGATCATTATCNGAAAAAAAGTATTTTTCCATTTGTTCCTTTAAATAGCTTTGTGACGACTCTTCAAATAAATTTAAGTTGTTTTCATTAATAAGCATTGTTTGATGATCGAGCCACATTNGCCAGGCATCCNTGGAAACTGAATCTAATATTTTATTTCCAAGTTCACCAGGGTAGGGGGCTCTTTCTAAACCCTCTAATTCTTTATTTAATTTAACGCAATAAACTTTNCTCATAAATTNTTTAATCTAACTCCAAGCATAAAAAGTGTNAAAAAATATATAGCTACTGATATAGCTATCGTTTTAATTATGAGTAATGATCTTTCAATCANTGAGGACTCATAATAAACATCAATATTTGAATCAAAATAAGTGATATACAGAGACATTATAATGACTGANAATGNCACTTTAAACAACATTTTATATAGATTAACGTGTAACTTGTAGATAGACTGCTTAATTAAAAAAAAGTATAGTATCAAGGCATTTAATAGTGCTGATATAGATGTTGCTGCTGCTAGACCAACATGCCCATAATATTGNACCAATATCAGATTCAAAATAATATTTGAAACCATTGCAACGACTCCGGCTTTGACGGGCGTTTTAGTGTCTCCTCTGGATAAAAAAATGGGNGCAAAGATCTTTATAGCAATAAACGCCATTANTCCTGAACCATATGCCTGAAGACTATAAGAGGTTTTGATTGCTGAATTAATATCAAATGCTTCATATTGAAAAAGAGTAACAATCAATTCTTCTGAAAGTAAAACCAATCCAATACAAGCTGGAATACCAAATAAGACTGCTAATATAAGCGCTTTATCAATTGTTTCGACAAAGCTTTTAGTGTCTTTTTTTGCGTGGTAATTACTTAACTTTGCTAAAGCAACGGTTGCAAGGGCTATTCCAATTAATGCTAATGGTAGCTCAAGCAATCTATCTGAATAATAAAGCCAGGAAACACTTCCTGCTATCAGTGTCGATGCGATCATTGTGTCAACCAGAAGGTTTATTTGAGAGACCGAAACACCAAATAATGCAGGCAACATTCTTTTTTTAAGGGTTCTAAGGGCCTTATGATGTCCAAACTGTAATTTTGGTAGTCTTTTAATTTTTCTTAGGAAGGGGATTTGAAAAGCAAGCTGAGCTATTCCACCTATTAATACACCCCATGCTAAAGCCATAATAGGCGTGGATAAATATCTTGATAAGAAAATTGCACTTAAAATTAACGAAATGTTAAGAAGAACAGGTGTAAATGCGGGAANGGTAAAATTATCATAGGTATTAAGAATAGATCCTGATAGTGCTGTTAGTGAAATAAGCAATAAGTATGGAAAAGTTATTCTAAGCATGTTTGATGCAAGNTGAAACTGCATAGCATCAGATTTAAAGTAGAATCCCCATGCAAACAAAAAGATAATAAGAGGNGCAATAATTACAGCAATAAGGGTAATAATCATGAGAACNCTTAGCAGCTTAGTCGCAATGTGATTGATTACTAACTTAACTTCTTCTTCAGTATGATTTGCTTTGGTGTCAGCTAAGATTGGCAAAAAGGCTTGAGAAAAAGCACCTTCAGCAAACAAACGTCTAAAAAAGTTTGGGATTCTAAATGCGACTAAAAATGCGTCAGTTAATTCATTGGCACCAAACAGCCTTGCAATAACAAAGTCTCTAATGAGCCCTAATANTCTTGAAACAAAGGTCATTGCAGACACAATGCTGCTTGACCTTANAAATGAATTGGACATGATTTATGGTAATTAATTACTCATCNGCTGGGCCACGCATAATGCCCACTCTTGAATTCCTGATACATTCGACGAATTTCATGACTTCAGGGCTGTCAGACTCTGAGGCCTCAAGCTCGCTAAGTGCTTGATCCAGAAGTCTTCCTTGAGAGTCTCTATAGACAACCTTAAAGGCTCGTTTAACCGATGAAATAGAGCTTGCACTAAAACCTCTTCGTTTCATTCCTACAGAGTTAATACTTCTAATCTTTGGATGAATTCCTGAAGCAACCATGTAGTCAGGGATATCTTTGTTTATTTGGCACCCCATTCCTGCATAGGTATGCCTACCAATGTTGCAAAACTGTTTTACTAANGCAAANCCACCTAGAATAGCCCAATCAGAAATCCTAACATGACCAGCAAGAGAGGCATTATTAGACATGATAATGTGGTTTCCAAGCTGACAGTCATGGGCAATGTGAACGTAGGACATAAGCATATTATTTGAACCAATTCTTGTTAAAGAATTCTCTTTTTCTGTGCCTCGATTAATTGTGCAGAATTCTCTTATAAGNTTGTCATCACCTATTACTAGGTTGCTNTCTTGACCTTCTTGATAGGTTATATCCTGNGGGTCTCCTCCAATNGATGCAAAAGAGTANATATGNTTATTCTTTCCAATTTTAGTNGGNCCTTCNATAACAGCATGGGAATCAATGACTGTTCCAGCACCAATTTCAACGTTAGCNCCAATAAGAGCATANGCTGATATTACAGCACTCTTGTGNATTTTAGCGCTNTCATCAACAATAGCTGAGGGATCTATAGNCATAATCAGTTATTTGCTTTTTTTTGNGTACATAAAATTTCAGCTGATGTTACAAGTTNANCTTCAACTTTTGCCGTGCAGTTAAATTTCCACATNCCTCTTTTGACTGTAACAACTTCGGCATANATTTCAANCTGATCACCCGGCTCAACAATTCTTTTAAAGCGAACTTTNTCAACTCCAACTANCATATATATTTGACCAACTTCAGGTCTACCTACTTCTGATTTGAATGCCAGTATCCCAGTTGCTTGTGCCATAGCTTCAATAATTAAAACACCCGGCATGATTGGCTGATCAGGAAAGTGACCCGTGAATTGCGGCTCATTAAAAGAGACATTCTTAATAGCAGTTAGATTTTTCCCGGATTCAAAACTAATGACTCTGTCAATGAGTAGAAAAGGGTAGCGATGTGGTAGAAAATTTTTAACCTCGTTTATGTTCATTTCCATAGTGTTACCTAATATTTTTCAATTTAATTTTCATAAAGGTGGCAATTTTATCAAGTTTTGTTAGCCATACTCCTACCTTTTTCCATTCTGAGTGATGCATGAGAGGAACAAAGCCAGTATATGTACCAGGCTTAGTTATATCTCTATTAACAGTACTTGTAGCATTGATAATAACATCATCAGTTATTTTTAAGTGGTCAACTATGCCTACTGCACCACCTATCATGCATCTTTTACCAATAATTGTTGTTCCAGCTATACCAGTTTTTGCGGCAATTGCAGTATCTTCGCCAATAACCACGTTATGTGCTATATGAATAAGGTTATCGATTTTTACACCGTCATGAATTTCTGTATCTGAAATAGAACCTCTGTCAATTGTTGTGTTTGCGCCAATTGAAACGTTGTTGCCAATTATTACATTCCCTAGATGAGCAATAGTATTCCATTTTTTATCTGCATTTCTTGCATTTCCAAAGCCCTCAGACCCAATGACTACACCGGGTGAAATGACACAATTGTTTCCAATCTGACATCCTCTTTGAATAGTAACATTTGGTTCAATTATGGAGTTAGAGCCAATACTAACATTATCTTCTATTACACAATTAACTCCAATGGTTGAACTCTTACCAATCTTTACGTTTTTACCAATTAAACTGCTTGCTGCAATGTTTGAGCCCGGAAAATCTAATAGATGGCCATAATTAAAATGTTCAATATTTTGTATAACTTTAAATTTATGAGTAATAATTGAGTAGGCAAGATAAACGTTATCAACTAGAATAAAGTCTCTTTGACAGAATTGCATAAGACTTTTATTAATAATAATAGCGCCAGCATT
>PASI01000004.1 GCA_002711905.1 Thiotrichales bacterium | reverse complement strand
TCCAGGAGTGAGCTCTTCTTCCTTTCTGTTCCAGCTGAGGTCGATAGATAGTTCAGACACAAATTTCTCCTAATCCTATTTACTCGGGTTAAGAGCCCGAGGTAATTTTCTTCTTGGGGTCATAGAATGGCTTCTGGACAACCTTGATAGGAAAATTACCTTCTGGAGTTGTCGTCTCTGCAGCAGTATCTATGGCCGAGTGCTTAACATCCATCATAGCAAGTGCAATATTTTTGTCAAGTCTCGGCGAATAAACCGCTGAAGTTATATACCCGACTTCTTCTGATCCAACCATAATTGGCCAATAGCTTGTGTTTGGGTGCTGAAGAGGCGGGCATGAGATTTCTATTCCAACCTGGTGTCGCTTAACTCCTTCAGATTTAATTTTTTTAAGCGCTTTTTTGCCAATAAAGTCGGCATCCATCTCAAGATCAACAAGACGCCCCAATCCGAGCTCGAACGGATTTACTGTGTAGTCCATATCAGCCTGATATGAAAGCATNCCGCCNTCAATTCTTCTTATCGTAGAGGTATGGCCTGGAACTAATCCCATNGGCTNTCCAATCTCCATAATGTGATCCCAAAGCTCGTTTCCACGAGATCCATCGCGGAGATAGATTTCATAACCAAGCTCACTTGACCAGCCTGTTCTAGATATGATTAATGGAATACCATTGAGTTCAAATTCCTCAAGCCAGTAATATTTAAGGCCATCTATTCGCTCACCAAATATTGCTTTAGCAATATCACCAGACCTTGGGCCTTGGAGTTGCAGTGGTGAAACATCAGGCTCACCTAAACGAACGTCTAGCCCAGAGTTAACGGCTACTCCTTTGGCCCACATCAAGATGTCGCTGTCAGCCAAAGAAAGCCAGAAATGATTTTCAGCGAGTCTTAATAGAACTGGATCATTCAACACGCCACCATTTTCATCAGTAATTAGCACATATTTACATTGTCCTACCGCACATTCTGAAAGATTTCTTGGCGTTAGTAGTTGGACAAATTGAGCCGCATCTGGGCCTGTTATTTCGACTTGGCGTTCAACTGCAACATCACAAAGTATTGCGTCATTAACCAGGCTCCAAAAGTTTTGAACAGGGTTTCCAAAGTCTCTTGGAATATACATATGATTGTATACTGAAAAACCTTGAGCGCCCCAACGAACAGTAGCATCGAAATAAGGAGATTTTCTAACTTGAGTTCCAAAGCTGAATTCTTTAGTTGAAGTGTCGTTCATTTTATTTCTTAATGGTTATTGAATTTTGGACTATGTTACTAAATTAAAACATAGCTTGACGATGTTTTATAACAATAAGTAACAAGACTAGAAATAAGCCAAAGTTTAGGGTCTAATTTGAGAGGAACTTAGGAGTTGTTATGGAGCGTAAACTTTTGCGGGCAGCCAGGTCACTAGATCAGGAAAAATGAACACTAGAACAAGTGCAATTAGCTGAAGAATAATGAATGGAACAACGCCTTTATAAATATCAGTTAGCTTAATTCCTGGGGGACAAACACCTTTTAAGTAAAAGATTGCAAAACCAACTGGAGGGGTTAAGAAAGAGGTTTGAAGCGTAACTGCAACTAGCAAGGCAAACCAAACTAAGTTAGGATTGTCAACTACTCCAAAGCCATTGACTGCGAGGTCTAAATTCATTATCACTGGCCCTAATAATGGCAAGATAATGAGGCTTATCTCAATCCAGTCCAAAAAGAAGCCCAAAATAAAAATAATAAATAAAACTGCAATTATCATTCCGTAAGGCCCAAGTCCGAGGCTGTTTAACCCTTCCTCAATAAATTGATCGCCACCACACTCCCTTAGGACTAGCGCAAAAATTGTTGCGCCAACAAAAATACCAAAAATATAGGCCGAGGTATTCATTGTGTTAATGACAACCTCTTTTAAAACACTATAGTTGAATCGTTTATAAAAAATGGTCAACACTACTGCGCCTAAGGCACCAATGCCTGAGGCTTCTGTCACTGTAGCAATGCCCATAAAGATTGACCCAAGCACTGTAAGAATTAAAAAAGCAGGTGGCAATATATCGACCATAACTCTAAGCACATCCCTAAGCCCTATAGGTTCATGATCAGCCGAGAGTGGAACCTTCTCTGGATTAAAAATTCCATAAATGATAATATATGTAATATAAAGAACACCAAGAATTAAGCCTGGAAAAACAGCGCCCATAAATAAATCAACAACAGATACAGCAAGCTGATCTCCCATAATCACAAGCATAATTGAAGGTGGAATTAAAATACCAAGCGTCCCTGATGCTGCTATTGTTCCAAGTGCTATAGGTTTATCGTAGTTCTGCTTTAGCATCACAGGCAAAGACATTAATCCTAGAAGAACGACAGATGCTCCAATTATGCCAGTAGATGCGGCTAGAATGATTCCTATGAGCGTTACTGTAATGGCAAGGCCACCTTTTACGTTTCCAAAAAGTCTTTGCATTGAGTTCATCATCTGCTCTGCTACACCAGATTTATCTAGCATAAGCCCCATAAAAATAAACATAGGAAGGGCGACGAGAACCCAGTTATACATTATCGCAAAAATGCGACCGTGAAGCATGCCAAGGACATTGTAGTCTAGACCAGTAAAAGTCCAGTTAAGCATGTCAGTCACGTATCCAACCCCAGCAAATAGAATGCCTACTCCTGCTAGAACCCAAGCAACTGGAAAGCCAGTAAAAATCAAAGCAATAAAACTTACAAACATTGCAATGACAAGCCAATATTCTGGTTCAAAAAACATAATCAGGTTTCCTTTGGGTTTTTAATAACAGGATAAAAAAATCTCAATAAAGAGTTATTTTTCTTTGAGTCAAGCGTTTTATCTGTTGACGTATTAGAGTAAATTAAAAGAACAACGTTTTTGATTAATTCAGATAAAGACGCAATAAAAATTAGAATCAGTGAAGCGGGTAATAAGGACTTTACTATCCAGCGGTAGGGAAGTCCAGTAGTGTTTTCTGAAAACTCATTAGCCATGAAAGAGTGATGGACCCAACCAATGCTGTGATCAAAAACAATAATTGTGAAAGGCATTATTAGAAAAAGAATCCCCAATACTTCAATGATGCGTTGTTTTCTTTTTGAAAGCCTCATATGCATAATATCTACCCTGATATGAGAGTCTGAAGTGATCGCGTAAGATAGGCCAAACATAAAAAAAGCATAAAAATGCCAAATGAGTTCATCAACCCAAGCCTCACCACTGTTGAAACCATATCGAAGTGTGACTTGAATCAAAATAATAAGCATTACAACGACATTAAACCAGGCAGTTTTTGTTGTTATTGTTGTAACAATTGATGTTAAAAAAGATGAAACAGGGACTCGGACATCTTTGTTATCACATTCTGCAAAATGATTACTATGATTACCAGACATAATTATTTAAAGTTTTTTTTAATTATAGCCCAAAAAAACAGCAGGGCCTAAACCCTGCTGAATTTGGATTAATCGTCGAACTTATTTACCCTGCATCGTAGGACGCGGCAAGTAAATCCATTCTTGCCAGATTCTGTAATCATCACGGAAGTCATTCAGAGCCCCATAAATTTCACCAAACTCTGGATCTTCTGCAATTAACTCAGCAACAACTTCTTCCCAAGCAGATCTGAAAGTTGCAAGCATTTCATCTGACCAATAGTGATTTGTAACTCCTGACTCCACGTTTGCTTTCATGTACTCAAATTGAATTGCTTCGCCAAGTGCAAGACCATCAAGCATGGTTGCTTTACAAGCAGACTCAACTGTTGCTTGTTGAGACTCACTCATTCCGTTCCAAGTATCTCCATTGACGATTAAGTCAAATATTGTCGAAGGCTGGTGCCATCCTGGATAGTAATTATGCTTTAACAATTTAGGAAATCCTAAAAGTTTATCAATAGCTGGCATTGAGAATTCAGTGGCATCGATAGCGCCTTTTTCAAGTGCTGGCATAATGTCTCCAGAAGCTAGTAATGATGTAGTCACTCCAAGTTTTTCCATGACATTAGCACCTAAGCCGAAGAATCGCATGCGGAGGCCATCAAGATCTGCTGGACTATTAATTTCTTTTGTAAACCACCCCGAAGTTTCTGGAGCAATTATAGAACAAGGCACTGAGTGCACGTTGTATCCATTGTCATCATAAAGTTTTTGCATTAATTCACGACCACCACCATAGTACATCCATGCCATAAATTCAGGCGCTTCAGGACCAAATGGAACAGCAGAGAATATGGCAGCTTTCTTACCTAGTAGTCCAGTATTGTAACCTGGCGTACCCCAGCCTGAATTAACTGAGCCATTTGAAACGGACTCTAGCATTTCTTTTGTAGCAACCAATTTTCCAGGCTCATAGATTTTAACTTTAATGCTTCCACCTGATGACTTATTTACTGTATCTGCAAAGAAAAGAGGCGAAGAGCCAAGACCAGTAAGGTGTGTTCCAAACCATACTGGCAGTTTTAGTAAAACTTTGTCTTCTGCAACGGCTGATGTAGCAACTCCCATGGAAATTGCTGCAGCTGCTGCCAGACTAAATAACGATTTAATTTTCATTTTTAATATCTCCTTTTTATTATATAAATTCTACCCCTTACCTATATAAAACCACAATTTAATTAATGGTAAATTGGTAAGTCCAATACATAATATACCAAATTTTTTTAAAAGTCAAATAATTAATAAAATCACCTAAGGCCATATTTAAAAGTATATAGTGAATTTAAATGTTTTAATTAAATGGACTGACCAATTTAATTTTTTGAGGGTATACTCTAATTAAAATAAGTTTAAACCTAGCATATTTTTGAATGCATTTAACTTATAGTAGAATATAGCTTTTTCAAATTATATTAATAATTAAGACATGAAAAGTAAAACAACAATTGCAGAAATAGTAGCAAAGCAAATTGAGGATATGATTGCAGAGGGGGTCTTGCTTGAGGGCGCTCAGCTTCCCTCTGAAAGGGTACTCGCCGAAAGGCTGGTGGTTTCTAGGCCTACGCTACGGGAAGCAAAACAGATCTTAACATCAAAGGGCCTACTTAGATCTACTCAGGGAGGAGGCACCTATGTTTCTTCATCGTTAAATTCATCAATTTCTGACCCTCTTATGAGTCTTCTAAAAGAACGTCCAGAATTCAAATTTGATATTTTAGAGCTCAGGCATACGCTAGATTCAGAAGCTGCTTATCTCGCTGCCTCAAGGGCCACAAAAACTGAAAAAAATAAAATACAGGCTAAATATGATGAGATGGTTGAGCTTCATTCAAAGCGCGAAGATAATGTAGCATCAGCATTAGCGGACATTAATTTTCATTTAAGTATCACAGAGGCTTCGCACAATGTTGCGCTTCTTCATGTAACAAGAAGTATTTATGATGTTCTTTTATCAAGTATTGAAAATAATCTTAAATATTTATATACGATTAGCGACATTGAAGAGTCATTAAACCCACAACATAAGCTCATTCTAGATATGATTATGGAGGGAGACCCTGAAGGGGCAAGATTGGCTGCAAAAAGTCATATGGAATTTGTTAATAGTTCATTGGCCAATATGGACAAAGAAAAACAGAGACATGAGCGTTATATGAGCCACTCTTCAGTTTTATCAGATAAATAATAGATTTATTATATGAGCAATGAAGTATATTTTTTAGGCACTTGTATAGTCGATCTTTTTTATCCAAATGCTGGGCTTGCTGGAATGCAAATTCTTCAGCGAGAAGGTATTGAGGTAATCTATCCTAGCGGGCAAACTTGCTGTGGTCAACCTGCATTTAATTCTGGCTATAGAAAAGAGACTTTAAAGGTAGCACGAGCACAAATGAAGTGCTTTCCTAAAAATATTCCAATTATTATTCCATCTGGATCCTGCGCAGGCATGATTAAACATCAATGGCCTAATCTGTTTAAAGATGAGCAAGACCTTGAGGCTGCTATGTCTGTTGTTGAAAGAGTATACGAGTTTACTGAGTTTCTTGTTGATAGGCTGAATGTGAAGTTAATTGATCTTGGTGAGCCTACTAAAATTGCAATCCATACTTCGTGCTCGAGTAGAAACGAAATGAAGGTTGAAGACAGAATTGAAAAACTAATATCGCAACTTTCAAGTGTTGAAGTTTTGGAGCAGGAGCGAAAATCAGAGTGCTGTGGCTTTGGTGGCACTTTCGCCGTTAAGCAGGCTGACATTTCAGGGTCAATGGTCAATGACAAGACGAGTGCGCTTGAGGCGACGAACGCGTCTTGTGTTATTAGTCAAGAATGTGGGTGTTTGATGAACATTGGTGGCGCACTTCAAAAACAAAATTCAAAGATGAAGTCTCAGCACATAGCTCAGTTTATTTGGGATAGGACTAATGGACCAAGCTAAGTCACTTGAAAGCAGAGTTGGTGATGCGCTAGGTAATGAGCAGCTTCAATCCAACTTTCGTTCAGCAATGGACTACTTGGTAGAAAAAAGGAGCGAGAAGTTTCAAGATGAAGACAGCTTGATTAGTTTAAGGGATAGCGCATCCTCTATTCGAGATAATTCAATTTCAAATCTACCAAAGCTACTAGTTAAACTTGAAGAGAGTTTAATAAACAACAATATCCAAGTTCATTGGGCCGAAACAGATATCGAAGCAAACAACATCATCTACCAAATCCTAGATGAGGCAAATGCCAAAAAAGTTGTTAAAGGCAAGTCTATGGTGACCGAAGAAATCGAACTGAATGAGTTTTTAGATAGTAAGAATATAGAAATACTTGAAACTGATTTAGGAGAGTTCTTGGTTCAACTGGCTAATGAAAAACCGTCTCATATAGTTATGCCTGCAATACATAAAAGTCGAAGAGAGATTTCAAAAGTGTTTTCAGATCATTTCCCAGATTTTCCATATACAGAAGACGTTGACTTAATCACTCAACAGGCCCGAAAAATTTTAAGAGATAGATTTAGGGAGGCTGATGCAGGAATATCCGGAGTTAATTTTGCGGTAGCTGAAACGGGCACCCTGTGTCTAGTAGAGAATGAAGGGAATGGGAGAATGTGTACAACGACCCCACCCCTTCATATTGCAGTTGCTGGTATAGAAAAAGTGGTGGAATCTTTAAGTGATCTGCCACCATTGCTCGACATTCTCACTAAGTCAGCTACAGGTCAAGAAATTACAACCTATTTCAATATGATTTCATCTCCAAGGAGGCATGATGAAAAAGATGGTCCCTTGTCGATGCACGTTGTTTTACTCGACAATGGGCGTTCAAAGATTCATCAAAATACCGAAATGCAAGAAACACTAAAATGTATTCGTTGCGGGAGTTGCATCAACCACTGTCCAGTTTATACCCAGCTAGGAGGACATGCATACGGAACTGTTTATCCTGGCCCAATTGGAATTACTCTTGAGCCTCAACAAAAAGGTATTTCTATGCTTGGTGACCTCACTTCGCTTTGTACAATGTGTGGTGCATGCGCGGAAGTTTGTCCGGTTCAAATTCCTTTGCCAAAGCTCATCAATAGGCTGCGTTCAGAGACTGTTGAGGGAGATTATATGAAACAGTTTATTGAGGGAGTTGGCAGTCAAAGAAAACCAATGGAATCATTTACTTGGCAAATTTGGAAATACATATATGGCAATTCAGCGCTATATTCTATTTGTTCAGCAGTCATTACTAAGCTTAGATTTCTAGCACCCAAAAGAATTGGTGGGTGGAGCAAATATCGTGTTATACAAAAGCCTTCGAGGTCTAGCTTAAAGCAATTAGCAAAACAGGCCGGTATTAAAAATGAGTAAAAGTAAACATATTATTCTTGAAAAACTAAAAAGTAAGATTCATCATTCAGAGCTTGAGAAAGAGATCTCTCTAGCGACACTCAATGGTTGGACTAAGAAAGATATGACCCAAATTCTTTCTGACAAGTTAAAACTCTCAAAGGCAGAAGTTTTTGTTATGCCAAATAAGGAGTTAGCAAGCTGGCTAAATGAAGAGCTTCCAAAAAGAAAAGTTAAAAATATTTTAAGTGGAACAAGTCTTGCAAAGGAGATTTCCCAAAAACTTTCTAGCACTATTGAGCTAGTTGAATATGACAATTCTTATGAATCATTTAGTAAGCAATTGTTTAATGAAATAGAGGCAAGTATTACCAGAACGGTTGGTGCTATTGCTGATAGTGGCTCTATTGTTTTAAAACCATCGGCTGACGAGCCTCGGCTGATGTCTTTAGTTCCAAACACCCATATTGCGTTAGTAGAGCAGAGCTCAATCTTTGAAAATTTTGGTCAAATTATGTCAGATCAAAGCTGGTCATTAAATATGCCATCAAATGCTTTACTGATTTCTGGGCCATCTAAAACTGCTGATATTGAGCAAGTTTTAGCTTATGGTGTTCATGGACCAAAAGAGCTAATAGTATTAATTCTCACACCCTAATATGTATTTATTAACTAGCTACAGCTAATGATTTATCAAATATTTGGCATTATTTTTCCTGTTGTTGCAATCGTTATAGTTGGCTATTTGTATGCTGGTAAGTTCCAGCCAAATATGGAGACTGCAAACAGTATTAATATGAATATTTTTTTGCCAGCCCTTATGTTTTCTGTGCTGGCAAAAGAGTCATTTCAAATTCACAATTATCAGGCGCTTGCTATTTCAGGGGTTGCAGTGATTTTAGGGTCAGGGCTTATAGCCTGGGCTGTCGCTAGGATCCTCAATATCAACATTAAAACCTTTGTGCCACCTATGATGTTTAATAATACTGGCAATGTTGGTCTTCCCATTGCTGTGCTGGCTTTTGGAGAGATAGCGCTGGGAGCCGCAGTTGTTCTATTTGCTATTGAAATGGTGCTTCATTTTACGTTTGGGGCCTACATACTATCTAAAAATACGAACTTTATTTCCATTTTTAAATCACCAATATTAATCGCAACCCTGCTTGGTTTGCTCATTAATTTGATAGATTTTCAATTATGGAAGCCGATGACGCAGATGCTCGAATTATTGGGTGATGCAGCAATTCCATTGTTGTTATTTACAATGGGTACGCGTCTAATTGGGGTTGACTATAGTGCTTGGAAGCTGGGGGCTTTAGGCGCTATTATATGCCCACTATCAGGACTAATTGTTATGTTGGTAATTATCCAGTTTATTACTTTAGAACATCTTCATTACCAACAGCTAATTTTATTTGCCGTATTGCCTCCTGCAGTTCTTAATCACATGATGGCAGAAAAATATCACCAACAGCCCGAAACTGTTGCGTCCATAGTTATGATTGGCAATGTTGGCAGTTTAATGGTGCTTCCAATAGCGCTGTACTTTGTTCTTTAGGAGGCTTTTGGATTGCTAGTTAATAAAGTTAGTTTCACGAGAAAGCTCAGATAGAATTTCAGGCCCGTCAGACCTAAGAATTACAATCTCTTCAAGCCTAACACCAAATCTTCCCTGAAGATAAATGCCTGGCTCAATCGAGAACACCATTCCCTCGTCCAGAATGACTTCTGAAGTAGCAGTAATATAGGGTGGCTCATGAATATCAATGCCAAGCCCGTGTCCTGTCCTATGAACAAAAAATTCTCCATAGCCGGCCTCAGTAATTACACCCCTTGCTGCAGCATCTACATCTTTGGCCATAACTCCTGGTTTTGCTGCCGCCATTGCTGCTTGCACTGCACGTTCTACAATCGCATGAACCTCAAGATAATCTTTGGGTGGTTCTCCTAGTACAGACATGCGTGTCATGTCACTTGGGAAGGTTCCTTTTCGACCACCGATATCAATCAGCACTACGTCACCATTTTCTACTTTTCTACTTCCTGTGTGATGGTGAGGGAAAGCACCATTTGGACCAGAACCTACAATACAAAATTGCGGTTTTGCTCCTTCAGAAATAAAGTGTTTATTTATTGCCTCACCAATTTCAAGCTCTGTCACACCCTCTTTGATTGCTGCAAAGCCAGCTTGCATTGCTCTATCATCNATCAGNGCATTNTCTTTAAGATTANAGTACTCATTATCATCTTTGCGCATTCTGAGNGCACCAATNGTAGAGTTAGTAAACTCATANGTCGGTTTTGGTAATGCNTCGATAAGTAATAANGCAAAGTGAGAGCGCATTGCCTCATCTATTGCAATGTGTTTTGCNTTTGATGAGCCAGTATAAGAAAGAGCCTCANCTAGTGCTTCATCAGGGCCATTTTCATCTTTCCAGCTAAACATTTTAATATCAGAGCGCTTCATNGCATCCTCTGCATTCACTGATGGCATAAGGAAGGCATCATTTTCCAATCCCATCAATAACATACAAGGTCTTTCATCAGGAGAGGGNTTGAAGCCTAACAACCATTTCATATGAGTGCCAGGNCCAAGAGCAATTAAATCAACATTGTTATCCTTCATGCGGTTGCGCACAGAGTTTATTTTTAGTTGCATATGTTTTTCTAATAAATTTATAAATAAATTAAATTATAGATTCAATTTTCGGCATGAGCCTAATAAGTTCTTGGGTGTAAGGATGTTCTGGATTATTAAATAACTCTTCGCTTTCTTTTGTCTCACAAACAATACCATTTTTCAGCACTACAATTCTATTACACATTTGTCTTATCACAGGAAGATCATGACTAATAAACAGCATGGCAAGATGGAGCTCATCTTGAATATCTTTTAAAAGGTTTAGAACTTGTGCTTGTATGCTTACATCCAGCGCAGATGTAGGTTCATCACAAATTAACAAGCGAGGATGAGTTGCTAAAGCTCTCGCAATTGATATTCTTTGTCTTTGTCCACCTGAAAATTCATGAGGATAGCGATCCAGTGATTGTCTTGACATTCCAACAATATCTATTAAGTCATAAAGATTTTGTGTAAGCTCACTATGGCTAATATTTTTTTGAAAAAGCCTTATTGGCTCAGATATTATGTCCCTTACTTTAAATCTTGGGTTCAAAGATGAGTAGGGGTCTTGAAATATCATCTGAACTTGCCCTCTGCTCTTATCAATTTGGTATTTTCTTTTTGAATTATAAAGCGAGAGGTTGTTATAAAAAATTTCCCCACTAGTTGGCCTAACGAGCCCTGTAATAATTTTTGCTATGGTTGATTTTCCTGAGCCAGACTCACCAACTAAGCCTAGAGTCTCTCCCTCAAAAAGTTCAAAAGAAACATTATCAACCGCCTTCACCACTTTAGCAGCGGTTTCATTTTTTGACCCAAATGAAAAATTACTCAGTAAGGACTTATCATCAAAAATTTTAGTAACTCCTGAAAGCTCTAATAACTTTTGATTTGTATTTTCTCTAGCCCCCCAGGTTTTAATAATATTTTTTGTTAAATTTTTAGAATCAGATGTAATTTCTTTTCCATCAGGACTGATAAGTTTGAATCTATCAATTTTTTTATTTGTTGGCGGCACTGAAATAACTAAGCTTCGGGCCTCATTAGATTTAGGATTCGTTAATAACTCCTTTGTATCACCTTGTTCAACAATAAGCCCATGTCTCATGACAATAACCTTGTCTGTTGTTTCTGCAATAACACCCATATCATGGGTGATAATCATTACCCCTAAATTTCTTTTTTTAGTGAGGTCTTTGAGTAACTCTAGTATTTGATGTTGAATGCTTACATCTAGAGCAGTTGTTGGTTCATCGGCTATAATCAAATCCGGTTCGCAGCTTATCGCTAATGCAATAACAACCCTTTGACGCATGCCTCCGCTAAATTGATGAGGATAATCTTCAATTCTTTTTTCAGCATTATCAATGCCTACTTCTTCTAAGAGTTGAATAGATTTTTTTAATGCATCTTGATAGTCTAGATTAAGATGTGTTTGGATGGTTTCGATTAATTGATCTTTTATTTTAAATAGTGGATTAAG
Organism: Thiotrichales bacterium; assembly: GCA_002711905.1. Classification (GTDB taxonomy): domain Bacteria; phylum Pseudomonadota; class Gammaproteobacteria; order PS1; family Pseudothioglobaceae; genus Pseudothioglobus. The sequence continues at coordinate 5,222 of PASI01000004.1, read as the reverse complement.
GGATGTTTGTGGATCTTGAAAAACAAATCCAATTTTCTTTCCTCTGATTTCTTGGATAAGCTCTTCGTTATCTCTTAATTCATCGTTATCAATTTTAATTGATCCACTTGTTATTTCACCTGGCGGGTCAATTAGATTGATGATTGCGTTTGCAATGGTAGATTTTCCAGAACCTGATTCACCAACTATTCCTAATATTTCACCCCTCTCCAGCGTAAATTCAACATCCTTGCTAGCAACAATAGTTTCTTTTCTAGTTGGATAACTAATGTTTAAATTTTTAACCTTTAGCAGACTCATCTTATTTTTAATTTTGGATTTAAGGCGTCTCTCATCCAATCTCCTAGTAGATTAATAGATAAAGCTAAAACGATTAAAAAGATAGCTGGAAAAAATGTAATCCACCACTCGCCTGAAAATAAAAAACTATTTCCAAATCTAATTAACGTGCCAAGCGAAGGAGTGGTGGGCGGAACTCCTACACCTAAAAAACTGAGCGTAGACTCGGTGATGATTGCAAGAGCCAATCCTATTGTGGCAATCACTAAGAGAGGCCTGAGTATGTTTGGCAAGATATGTTTAAACATAATCAGGACGTTTGATAACCCTATAATTCTTGATGCTGAGACATATTCTTTATTTTTTTCAACTAAGGTGGATGCTCTAGAGACACGAGCAAATTGAGGCCACTCTGAGATACCAATTGCAAAAATTAACACATAAATTGCCATTTCACTATGCATCGATTGTGAAATAACTGATTTCGCGATACCGTTAACGAGTAGGGCCATTAGGATGCTTGGAATTGTTAGCTGGACATCTGTAACTCGCATGACAATTATCTCGTATCTGCCGCCTATATACCCAGCAGTAACGCCAAGGAATACGCCAAGTATCATTGCAAAAAGTATTGATGCAAAGCCCACAATTAATGAAATCCTTGAGCCATAGATAATAGTTGAGAACATATCTCTACCTTGTTGATCTGTTCCAAGGATAAAGCTAGAGCTTCCTCCTTCTGACCACGAAGGCGGAGTAAATGCATCCATTAATGAGACTGAAGCTGGGTCAAAAGGGTTGTAGGGCGAAACCACACCAGCAAAAATTGAACAAAGAAAAATAATAAACAAAATAGCGGAAGAGATCATTGCAATTTTTGAATTAAAAAAGCTATACCCTATATCGGTGTCGTAAATTTTATTGAAGGTTTTGTTTAACATTACTAGCTTGCCTCTTCCTTAAGCCTGATTCTTGGGTCGATAAAATAGTATGTGATATCAACTATGAAATTTATCATTACAAAAATAAAGGCAACCATAATCATGTACGCTGACATTATTGGTATGTCAACAAAGTAGACTGCGTTAATAAATAGAAGGCCCATACCAGGCCACTGAAATACTGTTTCAGTAATAATCGAAAATGCTATTAAGGTTCCGATATTAATACCAGTAATTGTAATGACTGGTATTAAGCCATTTTTAAGTGCATGCTTATAGTTGATGGCATTTTTTTTAATACCTCTAGCCCTGGCAAATTTAATGTAGTCTGTTTGGAGTATTTCCATCATTTCTGCACGAACTAGTCTGATGACGTAAGTCATTTGAAATAAGCTTAATGTGACTGAGGGCAGTATTAATGCCTTGAGGCCAGAAACAGTTAAGAAGCCTGTTGCCCAAAAACCTAGCTGAACAACCTCTCCTCTTCCAAATGAAGGCAGAACCCCCAGTATTACAGAGAATAAGTAAATTAACATTATCCCTATAATAAACGTAGGAAGAGAAACGCCAGCTAGTGAAACAACAAGGATGACATTTGAAATAAAGCTATCCCTATGGATGCCTGTATACACACCAAGAATAACGCCTATTATGATGGCAAGCAAAGCGGATACAAATACTAATTCAAGTGTGGCCGGCATTCGTTCTGCAATTAAGTCAGAAACCTCTCTTTTTAGTTGATAAGATATGCCAAAATCACCTTGAACAACATTGCCTAAAAATCTTGAAAATTGAATATAGACTGGATCATTTAATCCTAGGATCTCCCTAACCTCTGCCTGCCTTTCATAAGAGGCGTCTATTCCTGTCATGCTGTTAACTGGATCCCCTACAAAATTGAACAAGGAAAAGGAAACAAAGGCTACTACAATCATTACAAGGACAGATTGTAAAAGTCTTTTAAAGAAATAGATAAACATTGACAGCTAGGTGATAAAGAGGGGGGCTATGTTACATAAAAATTGAAATGATTTTCTGGCCAGATAACTGGCCAGAAAATTTTTTACTACTTTACTTTACGTTTGCAAATCTAAATAATGGCTCGTTGTTCATTCTAATTGGAACATCGACATTACTTTTTGATGCTTGGTTAACAACTTGGTGATGTAAAGGAAGATACGTTACATCGTCTTGAGTAATATCCCAAGCTTCAGCAATCATAGCATTTCTTTTATCCAGGTCTGTTTCAACACCCATTGCTGCAACCAACTCGTCAACTCTAGCATTGCTGAAATTTACTTTATTCCAGCTTCCAGAGCTTTCAAACAAGTATGAATACACATAGTGACTGTCAAAAGTTGGAACTCCCCAACCTAACATGTACATATCACTCGTCATACCATTAGCATCACCCCCTTTTACTTCTGAGAAGTGTTGGCTCTTGGTCTTAGCATCAAGATTCACTTTAACACCAATTTTTGCGAACATACTAATAGCTGCTACGCAAATTGCCTCGTCATTGATATAACGATCATTAGGGCAATCTAATGTAACTTCAAATCCGTCAGGATAGCCTGCTTCAGCTAAAAGTTGTTTTGACATTTCAGGATCGTAGGCCATTCTTTGATCACGAGCTGCCGTGTGACCATTAACTCCAGGAGCAGTAATAATACCTGCAGGTACACTTTACCCTCTCATTACCTTGTCCTTAATAGCGTCCATGTCTAAAGCATGGTACATTGCCAAACGCACTCTTTTGTCTGCAAAAGGATTTTTTCCTTTAACGTTAGATGAATTCAATTCGGCCGAACCTTGATCCATACCAAAGAAAATTGTTCTGTTTTGAGGCGTCATTTTCACAGCATGACCTGAAGAAGAGTTGATTCTTTTAATGTCTTGAACCGGCACAACATTAGTGTAATCAATTTCTCCAGAGAGAAGCGCTGCAACTCTTGTTGCATCGTTCTTAATTGGAAGTAATTCAATCTTATCTATGTTGTGTTTATAGTGATTTCCCCACCAGTTATTATTTTTTTCAAAAACAGTTCTTACATCCTGCTCTCTAAAAGTAATTTCAAATGGTCCAGTTCCATTTGTATTGGACGCACAATATGAGGTTTCTCCTGCATCCCAATTATATGAAGCTTCACAACCATTTGCTTTTGCCCAAGCTTCAGACATTACAAATATTTGTGTTAATTGGTTTAATAGAATTGGATTAGGTCCATCAGTTTTTACTTCAACAGTATGATTATCAATCGCTGTTGCTGATTTAACACTTTTAATTAAATCTACCATATCAGATGGAGCAGTCTTTGCTCTATTGATACTAAAAGCAACATCACTTGCTGTCAAAGATGATCCATCATGAAACGTTACACCCCTACGAATGTTAAATATCCATGTATCATCAGCTGTTGCCGTCCACGACTCTGCCAACTGAGGAAGTATTTCCATGTTAAGGCCCGGAGTTACCAAACCTTCATATACTTGACGAGAAACCATGTGAGTCGGTCCTTCGTTTTGTGCATGCGGATCAAGTGTTAAAGAATCACCAGGCATCGACCATTTAATCGAGTTAGCGAAAGCGGGTGAAAAAATACCCATGACTATCAATGATAAAACAATGCTTAAATTTTTTTTCATTATCTTTCTCCTTTAATAAGTGCCTAGAAGCTAGACACATAGATTGTTAAACAAAAAACCAACAAAACGTTTGTTGGTTTCCAATAACTATATAGTATGGGAAAACCTAGGTCAAGCCTTATTGTCCAAACAGTCAAGGCTTATACTATTATTCCAAACAGTATTTTTAAGAAGATTCTTGTAAGCTTAAACCGCATAGATTAGGATCCCAAAACTCGTCTTCGATATCACCCAGTGAAAAAATTAATCCGATTATGTCAGTAAACGAGAACTTTTCAATATCACCTACAGCAATAATGTATTGACCAGTATTGGTATTATTAAAAACTTTAATATAGTATGTGCCTGCTTTATAAATGCGATCAGAGAGAAAGTTTTTGCCTATTTCTGGGCCATTCCAATACCATTGCTTACCATACTCCTCATACCAAGGCGTCCATTTAAAGTTTTCACCATCAGCGACATCAATGTTGTGAAACTCGGCGTCTAAAACCTCGAATGAGAACTTACTCTCTAGAGCGCACTCTCCAATTTTGGCAGCCAAGATGCCTGCATAGAAGTCAAAATCGACATCAGACTGTATTCGGTAATAATGCGGATCACCTGTCAGAGTTGAGTAAATTGCTTTTGATATTTCTGGCTCTTCTATCTCATAAGGCGCATCTGCAGGATAAGTTGAATTCTCATTGAGTACAGGTTTGTGAGCATAGGGCTGTGTAAATGAAAATATAAACAGAAATGTAATAATCAGTTGTTTCATGATAGAGCTAAAATAAGATAAGTTCCGTTTGAAATATAATGGCCTTTATTAGATGATATTATTTTTGGCTAATTGTCGTCAGGCTCAATCGGCTCTGGCGCCAAAACGTCTCGGTTCCCCGCGCTATTCATTGAGCTAACTATTCCGCTGGACTCCATGTCCTCAATAATTCGGGCAGCACGGTTATATCCAATTCGCATCCTTCTCTGAAGGCTGGATATTGAGGCTCTTCTGGTCGAGGTTACTATTTGAACAGCCTCATCAAAAAGAGGATCGAGCTCATCTGAGCTGTGACCTGAATCCTTCTCACCTATAGGTTCTGATTTAGGGTTTAGGATGCCGTCTAGATAGTTAGGGCTTGAGTGTTCTTTGAGATGATTGACCACTCTTATGATCTCACTATCCTCAACAAATGCACCATGAACTCTAGTGAGATGAGCAATACCTGGAGCCATATAGAGCATATCTCCCATGCCAAGAAGCTGCTCTCCTCCTGACTGGTCTAGAATCGTTCTAGAGTCAGTTTTTGATGAAACTTTGAATGAAATCCTTGTAGGTATATTAGATTTTATAAGGCCTGTGATGACATCAACACT
>PASI01000003.1 GCA_002711905.1 Thiotrichales bacterium | reverse complement strand
AATTTTCCAGCCCTCCACTGAGAGTAACCCAAATAAAATAAATAGCATGCACCAAAATATTGGACCGCGTTAGTTACAGGTGTTATCAAGTCAGCGAGAGCATTTAAAGAAAAAATGACAATGGTTAAATAGGACAAATCACCCAGCGTCATTCCAANTGAAAAGAATATTGCNGAGGNTAGNCCTCTNGAAGTAGAAATAGANAGNAGTGCNANNGTCCCAGGACCAGGNGTNACNGCAAAAATNAAAAGNGTAAANCCNAGNACTAAAAAAATATTTATTTCCANAATTTATCGCTACCNATAATTATCGAAAAGGAATCATATTTTTNATCTTCAAGTCGNTAAGGACAGCAAGAGCCGAAACGGCCATTAAAATCCCAATAGCNTTTTTTATAGTAATCATNTCTTNAAAGAAAATTGCNCCNAATGCNATTGCAAAGAATGGAGTTAATATACTAAAAGCAGAACTCTTTTTAGAGCCAATAACTCTAAGGCCCATATAGTAGAGTGCTGTTATTGCAGTTCCAGCAATAAATGACACGAAAAGAATATTAACCCAAAATATATAATCCATAGACCCTAATGTGAACAGATGACTGCTATCGTAAGATAAATTCCAATCAATAAAAAATCCTATAAGACAGACATAAAAGTTAATGGTCAAGACATGAATATTTCTCATGTAAGAGGCTGCAACTGTGAACAATGCATAGGTTAGACCTGCCAATACAAAATAGATATTGCCCCCGCTTACGAGTTTATCGAGANTCATCTGTTCTAGATCAAGCATTAAAGCAACACCTATTGCTCCAATTGTTAGTGCGAACCAATCCTTCAAAACAGGTTTAGATTTTTTAGAAAAAATCATCATGATATAAACAAAGATTGGAATCAAAACGGTTACTAGAGCAGCCCCTAGACCAACCGCACCCCTCTGCATTCCCATGAAGTAAGTTCTATAGTTTCCGATCAGAAAAAAAGCCAAAAGAATGCAAATCAGAAAGTTTTTTAAACTAATTTTTATAGGAATTTTCATCCATACAAGCAGAGGAAAGGTCGATAAGGCTGAAAGAAAAAAACGATAAACAACGACTTCATCTTCGCTGATGTAAAAAGATAAGTATTTTGCAGAGACGCCTGACAAAGCCCAAACAAGAGGAACAAGGAGCATTATCAGTGTCATTGATTTTTCAGATTGGAACATCTACATCCCTTTTTATTTAGTAAAGTGCCACAAAAAAACCAACAAGAATCATCGTTATACCTGTTACTTGATTGATTCTTTTAATAGCGTCGGGATTTTCAATATATTTTCTTAGTCTCATGCCCATTAAATTTGCCAAGCTCAAAACAAAAAAAACTGTAAGTCCGATTGCTATTATTACTTGAAGTTCTGTCTTTAAAGTCAAATTATTCAGATCCACAAAAATTGGTAGAAAGGATAAGTAAAAAATTATTGTCTTTGGATTGGTAACTCCGACAACAAATCCTGCTACAAAAAGTTTGAATATAGACTTCTTATCGTTAGACTTTTCAAAGCTAATTCCTTTTGATCGAAATTGCTGATAACCAATATATATTAAATAGGATGCGCCAAAAATCTTTACATAAAGCATGCTACCACTAATTAACTCAGCGAGCGCGTTGAGAGCAAGCATAGCAAGTGCCACATAAACAATATCTCCAANAGTGTGTCCAAGAGAAAGCCAAATAGCTGGGATTGGGCCAAAACGAGTAGATATTGCTAAAACAGCAAANAGCCCAGGCCCAGGAGAAACGGCATAAACAAATGTCGCAATCACAAGGGAAAGTAAGGTAAGCAAATCCATTGCAAGATTATAAACATTGCATCTGCTATAATTATCATTAAATTTTCTTNCGTAATAAGTGCATTAAATGAACCTAAACTATTTAGACTTTGAACAACCAATCGCAGAATTGGAAGATAAAATTGATGCCCTTGAAAGCATTAAGGATGATGTCGATATTGCAATAGAGATGGATTCACTTAAATCAAAAAGTGAGCTCCTAACAAAGAAAATTTTTTCATCACTNACTGATTGGCAAATCTCGCAATTAGCTCGGCACCCTCAAAGACTATATACCTTAGACTATATAGACAGTATTTTTGATGAATTTACTGAACTATGTGGAGATCGTAACTTTGCAAATGATCACTCATTGATTGGTGGCATTGCAAAAATGGATGACCTTACATTTATGTTTCTTGGACAGCAAAAAGGTCGATCTACCAAAGAAAAAATTTATCACAATTTTGGAATGACCAGGCCTGAAGGCTACCGAAAAGCGCTCAGACTCATGAAAATGGCTGAGAAGTTTGGCTTGCCTGTCATTACTTTTATTGANACTCCTGGTGCTTACCCNGGGATTGGTGCAGAGGAGAGAGGACAGAGTGAGGCAATTGCAAAAAACCTTTTCGAAATGTCGACTTTAAAAACACCAATTCTATCTGTTGTGATCGGTGAAGGTGGCTCGGGNGGGGCACTTGCTATTGGCCTTTGCGACACGATGATGATGTTTGAGTATAGCATTTACTCAGTCATTTCACCCGAGGGTTGCGCCTCTATATTATATAAAGATGCATCTAAAGCTCCAATAGCAGCAGAGTCTCTTAAGCTAACTAGTAAGCATTTGAAAAAAAACAAGNTAATTGAGAAAGTGATCCCTGAGCCATTGGGCGGAATTCATAGAGATCCTGATAAAGCCTCTAAATTTCTAAAAAAAGCACTGGTCAAAGAGCTTAAAAATCTAACTGATTTACCTATTGAAAAACTTCTAGAAGATAGGCACGAAAAATTACTTNGCTTTGGAAGATTTAGCGAATAAAGATCCTTTNCTNNTAGACAAAAATATTGTCATTGCCTTGAGTGGAGGGATTGACTCAGTGGTCCTGCTCCATTTCTTAAACTCTCATTACCCTGGCAATATTAGGGCAATCCATATCAATCACAACCTTTCTGAGTACAGCAAAGACTGGTCTTTATTTTGTAAAGAACTATGTCAAAAACAAGATATTGCGTTTAAAAGCATAGATATTAATGTTATAAATTCGTCTAATATCGAAGAAAATGCCCGTAAAAAACGCTATCTTTCACTAAAATCAGAATTATCTAAAAATGAAGTTCTGTGTACTGCGCATCACCAGGAAGACCAATCTGAGACCTTTCTACTTCAACTATTTAGAGGGAGCGGGGTAGCNGGNNTGGCNTCNATGCCAAAAATGAAGANCTTNGCTGANNCATTTTTATANCGTCCNTTNTTAAANNTTTCTAANCANNTNATTATTGANTATGCANCAAAATANAANNTNGATTGGGTTGAAGATGATAGNAATAATAATNTNAANTTNAANAGAAANCTNCTAAGATTANAGCTTATNCCNNAACTTGAATNANGCTTTGATGGANTNATAAAAAATATTTCTAGGAGTGCTTATCACCAGTCTGANGCATTAAAACTGATGCACGATCTCGCTGAAATTGATATTGAAAAATTCAATCTTGTCATTAATCACAGAATTCAAGTTCTGCCTTTAACTCAGCTCCCATCTAGGAGAATTGCTAATGTACTTAGATATTACATTGCACAAAGTGGCTTCTTGATGCCGTCCAATAAAGTGCTAACTGAATTAATTTCTGTACTAACTGCGAAGNNTGATGCTCAAGTAATTTTGAAATGGCATCTTTATGAAGTCAGAAGGTATGACAATGAGTTATATTTTTTTGATGGCGAGCCTGAAAGATCCAATGAAAACTGTCCTCTCTTCAACAAACTAAAGGATCAAACTAATTTTACAATTCGATTTCGTCAAGACGGCCAAAGAGTCAGGCTCAAGGGTAAAAAGCACTCAAGCTCTCTTAAAAAAATACTTCAGAGTGCAAACATTCCGCCTTGGGAAAGAGACAAATTGAGGATGTATTACATCAATGAAACNCTTNTNGGCATGGAGTCAATAGGCGAAATGTCTGAGGCTTAAATTATAATTTNTANCTAGTAAAATCACCACTTAAAACTTTCTGTGATTCTGTGTCTAGAGTCATTTCATAATCATAATTCGGATGCGTAGAGCCGACCTTTATAGTTGACCCTGAAATGAAATCATTAATCATCTCCTGGGTAAACTCAAATCGCATAAAGTGGACCGCTGAAGTTTTAACATCGGTCTCCCTCTCCAAATCTTCATTGCAAATTGGAAAGGCTTTTTCATGATTACCTACTTGGAAATAAATACTTTTTTCAACNCCAATCAGCTCTGTTAGTGCGACTATGCGCTCTGNAACATCTGAATACTCGATCATCATTGTGGCCTTTAGATTGGCGCCATCAGGTACAAGAGCGTTGTATACATCCAGCTCGTCTTGAATCTCACTTGATTCAAAAATTTTCTCGATTCGAAGCATTTCTTGAATGTGATATTGTACTGTTTGCTTGTTTTCAAATATCATTCTGATGTGATCGCCAAGATGAACTTCTCTAAGCCTTTTAACTTGGATTGCTTCCTGACGAATAGATGAACGCTTTTCAGCATACTCTTCAAGAGTTAATAGGTCTTGTCTTTCTAGCATAATTATTTCCTCAAATTTTGTTTATAAATCATAAGCCAACTTCACCAAACTAATTGGATGAATAGAGTCTATCTNTTGTGAGGCAATATGTGCAACATGGTTGCCTGCCATGACGCAATCACTGACAACAAGGTCAGTACTNTCGGTAATTTTTTTCGCAACTGGCATACCAATCTTTACCGAGTAAGTGTGCGTTTCTTTTCTAACTCCATAGGTGCCGTCATGGCCTGAGCATCTTTCTGCAATATTGACGTCTAAATCAGGAATTAAACCAAGAATTTTTTTTGTATGTGACCCGATATTTTGAACTCTTTGATGGCAGGCTACTTGATAAAGAATCTCTTTATCAATTGCCTTAAATTTATCATCAAAATGATTATTTTTTATGAGCAATGATAAGTATTCAAAGGGATCAAAAAATGCATCAGAAATAGCTTTTATATCGTCATTTTCATGCAATATCATTGGCAGTTCATTTTTAAACATTAAGACGCAAGAGGGAATAGGCGCAATAAGTTTGTAGCCATCTTTGACTAGCTCCATTAATGGATCAATATTCGCATTAGCATACTTGACAACTGAGTCAAGATCTCCAAGTTCCATTTTAGGCATTCCGCAACACTGAGTCTTTTTGATCAGCTTCACTTCAACATTGTTATGTCTCAAAACATCGACTAAATCAATGACAGTCTTAGGGTCATTATATTCACCATAGCAGGTTCCAAAAATTGCCACCTTGAATTTACTTTCAGTGNTCTTTTCAACAAAGAGCTTTGACAATCTCTTAGAGTGATANGTTGGAATAACTGCATTCTCATGAACGCCGAGTACTTTTTGTGTGACCTTTCTGAGGGTTTTGTTTTTATTTGACCANTTAACTAAAGGCGATATGATTGGCTTTGATGCAATTGAGCCAACCTTTTGTGGCGATGTTAACACTTTATGAGATAACTTCGTTTCACCCTTTTTGAATTGAATGGCTTTCGCTCTGAGCATAAGATGTGGAAAATCAACATTCCAGTCATGCGGCGGCACATAAGGGCATTTCGACATNTAGCACAAATCACACAGGTAGCATTGATCAACAACTTTTTTATAATCAGACTTATCGACACCATCAACTTCAAAAGTTTCAGATTCATCAATTAAGTCAAATAGTGTTGGAAAAGACTTACATAAACTGACACAGCGTCTACAGCCATGACAAATATCAAATACCCTCTCAAGCTCGTTATTGAGAGAATCTTCATCATAAAANTCTTTATCTTTCCAATTTAGAGGATGGCGAGTTGGAGCCTCTAAATTGCCTTCTTTGAATTTAGACATATTTATTAGGAGTTATTGCTACCATAGACAAAATCTACGGTAGCAGAGGCTTTAAATACTATCTAAAGCTTTTTGATAACGGTTAGCATGAGAACGTTCAGCTTTCGCTAAAGTTTCAAACCAATCAGCAATTTCATCAAATCCCTCTTCTCTTGCCGTTTTAGCCATACCTGGNTACATGTCAGTGTACTCATGTGTTTCTCCATGAACTGCACTTGCAAGCATATCTTTGACTTCCTTAGCAGGCATGTCAGTACCAGGATCACCTACACCACCCTCAATTAAGTGCTCCATATGGCCATGCGCGTGACCAGTTTCACCTTCGGCAGTTGACCTGAAAAGAGCAGCCATATCTGGNTCTCCAAGAACGTCACATTGATTTGCAAAATATAAGTAACGTCTATTCGCTTGAGATTCTCCAGCAAACGCATCCTTTAAAGATTGTTCAGTTTTACTTCCACTTAAATTCATTTTTATCCTCCGATAGTTTAAATGAGCCATCATCATACCACTCATTTATATAAANTTAAATTGAATAATACTGTATATAATGTTCGTAAAAAACGAATATAAGATGACTCCTTCAATTAAAAATTTACAGTACCTAGTTGCACTAAAAAAAACGAATCACTTTTCAAATGCTGCAAAAGAGTGTTTTGTTAGTGCTTCAACCTTTAGCGCCGGTATTTCAAAACTCGAGAACGACCTTCAAGTGCAGTTGGTTGAGAGAGACAACAAAAAGGTTCGCTTTACATCAGCCGGAAATCGTATCTCTAAACAGGCCATGTCGGTTTTGGCAGAAATGAATGTATTGGTAAGCACTTCAAAGTTAGATTTTTTCGAGTCTGAAATCNCTATCGGGGTTATTCCAACAATATCTACATATATTCTTCCAAATTTTCTATCCAATATAACTCAATCCCACCCAAAACTTAAGGTCTCATTTAAGGAAGACACAAGTGAGAATTTACTCAAACAGCTCGATCAAGCTAAAATTGATTTTGCAATCTTTGCTTTTCCCTATGAAATGCCTGAGTTTATTGAGAGTTTTCAAGTTTTTGCTGACCCTATTTATTTTATTCAGCATAAAAATCGAAAGTCAAAAGCAATCGATAATGGCTCCTTATTAATGCTAGAACAAGGTCATTGCCTACGTTCACACATTTTACAAAACAACGAAATTTCAACTAAACACATATCCAACTTCTCCTGCACCAGTATTTCTACTCTTGTTGCAATGGTAGATACTAATATTGGGGTGAGCTTCCTGCCAAGNATGGCAATTGATTTTGGAATACTGAGCCACTATCCAAATATAAATATTGACTTAAAATCAACTAAAGCAAAACGAGATATTGGAGTNATTTATAGAAAAAACAACCAGCAAGAAGAAAATATAAAAAAACTAGCGGCGCTTTTAAAGGCGGGCTAGAATGGTATTAGTTATAGGGGTTACTAACGCCGATCTTGCTTAAAAAATCAATCTCTATTGACTCCATTTTATTAGCTGCAGTGACATCTTCATGATCATGTCCAATCAAATGAAGAATGCCATGAATTGCCATATGNGTTAAATGATCTGCAAATTGTTTATCACNAATTAGCGCCTCTTCTCTAACAACATCAACGCAAATTACAACATCACCAAGTATTGATTCCCCAACCTCTTCAGGAATATCGCTCTGAAAAGAGAGTACATTGGTGACCTGATTTTTACCCCTATACTCTTTGTTAAGGACTTGAATCTCAACTGGCGAGACAAGACGAATTAATAACTCNCGCCCCTCTACAGCATTTTCATTTAAAAAATCCTGACAAACCTTACTAAGATTGTCTTCATCTACGTTGGAATCGTTAATGATATTTTGAATAACTACCATGACAAGTTAATATTGCTAAAATACTTATTTTATCCCTAAAAAAAATTTATTTGATGCAAATCACAGAAGTTGCAATTCCGGTCCCATTACACAATACGTTTGATTACCTGTGTAAAGAAAAAGTGGGCATTGGGTCAAGAGTAAAGGTTCCCTTTGGAAATAAAAAAGTTACAGGTATTGTTCTCTCTCACAAGGACAAGAGCAGCTTTACAAAGCTTCGTGAAGTTGAAGAAGTGATAGATCACGAAGTACTCTTATCAAAAGAGATCCTTACATTTTTATCTTGGTCTGCCAACTATTATCACCATCCAATTGGCGAAGTTCTTTCCAATGCGATTCCAAAAAATCTAAGAAATGGCAAGCCAGCAGTCATTAAAAAGCCGAGCGAAGTACATGACAAAGTTTCATCAAGCGGATTTAAGCTGACTACTGAGCAGAACTTTGCAATCACTGAAGTGCTCAAGAGTTCATCTGAGTTCAATGGCTTTTTGCTTCACGGCGTCACTGGCAGTGGCAAGACAGAGGTCTATCTCAGTATCACTGAGCAGCTTTTAAAAAAAGGAAAACAAGTTCTCGTTTTAGTCCCAGAAATAGGCTTAACTCCTCAAATGATCTCACGTTTTCAAGAGAGAATAGAAGGTCGAGTCGTCGCAGTTCATTCTCAGCTCAATGACACTCAAAAACAAGATGCATATCTGATGGCAAAGGATGGTGATGCAAAAGTTATTCTAGGGACTCGATCTGCTATTTTTACACCCATCCCTAATCTCGGATTGGTGATTGTTGATGAGGAGCACGACAACTCTTTTAAACAACAATCTAACTTTCGCTATTCAGCTAGAGATCTAAGTTTTATGAGAGCTAAATTTGCAAATGTTCCGCTTATACTCGGAACTGCAACACCTTCATTAGAAACCTTAAAAAATGTTATCGAAAAAAAACTCGTTCGACTTACTCTGACTTCACGCCCTGGTGAGGCAATCATGCCGAGTGTTGATCTAATTGATATGAGAAGTCAACCTTCAGAACCATTATCAAAGCCACTCATTGCCAGAATCGAGCATCACCTTTCAGCAGGCAATCAAGTCATGCTATTTATCAACCGAAGAGGTTATGCACCAATATATTATTGTACAGAGTGTGATTGGCAGTCTGAATGCACCAGTTGTGACTCTAAGCTGGTATACCACCGGAGCATTAATCGACTTAAGTGCCATCACTGTGGATTAGAAAAACCACCCGAATCCTCTTGTCCTTCTTGTAGCAGCCATGAGCTCAAAATTCTTGGTTATGGAACCGAGAGACTAGAAGAAAATCTTGAATCATTCTTTCCAAATACAGAGGTCATTAGAATCGATAGAGACACCACGCGCAAGAAAAAAGCTTTTGCGACTCACTTAAAAAAAATCAACTCAGGTGAGCCCTGCATAATTGTAGGAACGCAAATGCTAGCCAAAGGTCATGACTTCTCTAATTTAGCATTTGTCGGTATTTTGGATGTCGATGTTGGACTTATGTCAACTGACTTTCGTGCTACAGAACATTTGGCTCAACTGCTTGTTCAAGTTTCAGGAAGATGTGGCAGGGGTAAATACAAAGGAGAGGTCAATATCCAGACACGTTATCCGAATCATCCTATATTCAACTATGTGAAAGATTCGCGTTACATTGAGTATGCCAAAACACTTTTATCAGAGCGTAAAGAAACCAAACTGCCGCCTTTTGCTCATCAAGCGTTGATTTGTGCCAACGCTAAAAACAAAAATTTAGCTGAGAATTTTTTGACCGAAGTTGCCCAATTAATTAATAGTATTGAGATTGAATCAGTCGAAATTTGGGGTCCGGTTCCTGGGGTCATTGAGCGGAAATCAGATTACTACTACTTTAATCTTTACTTGCAATCAGAAGACAGGGGGAAACTTCGAAGATTAATTCAAACTTTTTATCAGCATGTTGAAACCATTAAGGTGAGCTCATCGGTTCGATGGTTTGTCGATATTGACCCTATTGAGTAGAAAAATTATTTTTCCGAGTCGTCAACAATCTCACTCATAGCCTGCGTAATGACTAATAACTCTTCGTCTGATATTACAAAGGGCGGCATTGTGTATAGTAACCTGCCATAAGGCCTGAGCCAGACACCAGACTCAATCAGCTTTTCCTGAGTTTTTTTCATGTCCAATGCGTCATTGAACTCTATAACGCCGATTGCCCCAAGAACTCTGACATCAAATATAGATTGATGATTTTTAAGAGGCATCAACTGATCCCTCAAAATCGTTTCAATTTCACTAACTCTTTTTTTCCAATTGCTTTCTAGGAGAAGATCAATACTTGCATTCGCTGCAGAACAAGCTAAAGGGTTAGCCATAAAGGTTGGTCCATGCATAAGCACNCCAACTGTTTCAGCAACCTCTTTATTGGTAATGGCGGCGGCCATTGTCATATATCCTCCAGTCAAAGCTTTTCCAATGCACATAATGTCAGGCTCAATATTTGCATGATTGCATCCAAATAACTCACCTGTTCGGCCAAAGCCAGTGGCTATCTCATCCACAATCATAAGGACGTTGTACTTGTCACATAATGCTCTAGCGCCTTTCAGGTAATCCACCTCATAGATGTTCATTCCTCCAGCGCCCTGAACAATTGGCTCAAGAATCATAGCAGCGATATTTTTATGGCTCTTACTTAGCCTCGACTCCAAATCAGAGAGTGCTTCATCAGTGTTATCATGCTTGGGCTGATTAACAAAGTAATGCTTTGGCAAAACCTCACTAAAAAGGTGATGCATGCCTTTGTTTGGGTCGCAAACACTCATGGCACCAAAAGTATCGCCATGGTACCCACCCCTTGGCGTTACAAAATATGACTTTCCTTTTTGACCCTTATTTTGCCAGTACTGAAGGGCCATTTTTAGAGACACCTCAACTGAGACAGAGCCCGAATCTGCAAAAAATACCTTATCAAGGCCTTTGGGCGTCAAATTGATGAGCTTTTCACATAAATCAATTGCTGGTTGATGAGTCAGCCCTCCAAACATTACATGCGATACTTTATCAACCTGAGACTTAACTGCATCATTAATATAAGCATTGTTGTAACCATGTATCATGCACCACCAAGAGCTCATGCCATCAATGACACGCACTCCATTCTTTAAATTTAGGTACACTCCATCTGCACTTTCTACATGGTGCGTCGGGACCTTGTTTGGGATATTAGCATATGGATGCCATATATGATCTTCTTCGATATTCACTTTAGGTGATCTCGCAATTGGTTCATCGAATCAATCACAAGGTCAGGGTTTTCATCCGCAATATTATTGCCATGGTTATAACCATATGACATACAAATTATCTGAAAACCTGCTGCCCTAGCCGCCTTGACGTCACTCACTGAATCACCCAACATAAGGCATTCCTTTGGATTGATATTAAAAAAGTTAGCACCATGAATCAATGGCAATGGGTCTGGCTTTTTCTTTTCTAAAGTATCACCAGAAATAACTATTCCAAAATAATCAATAATCCCTAAAGATTTTAGTAGTGGAAGCGTAAACTGCTCCGCTTTATTAGTAACGCAGCCTAAAAGACAATCCTTAGACTTTAAATAATCTAAACCCTCTATAACGCCTTCGTAAAGAGTAGACCTGACCGATGAGTTTTGGGCATATAAATCTAAAAAAATTGGATACGCTTTGTCGAACGCTTCTTGACTTGGAAACCCGTCCAATTCATCAGTTAAAGCTCTTTCAACTAGCCTAGGAACACCATTTCCTACCCAATGCCTTACTCTTTCCTCTCCTCTTATTGGCATTTCCAGCCTAATCATCATTTGGTCAACGCAATACGCTAAATCAGGGACACTATCGACCAAAGTCCCATCAACATCAATCATTACTAATTTTGGCTGAAATATTTTCATTAATGTTCTTTATTTATTGCAAGTTTGGTAGAATTGAATTAAGCATTGAAAACAAAGATATTTTATATGGAAAACAAAACAGTCATTGGATTTATTGGAGCTGGCAACATGGCCTATGCTCTGATAAAGGGGCTATTAAGTGATGGCTTTGATGCCAAAAATATTAATGTTAGTGACTCTAATCCTGAACTTCTAGAAAAACGCAGCTCTGAGCTAGGCATTACAACCTACNCTGACAATGTCTCATTATTAACAAACAGTGATATNGTCGTTTTTGCTGTTAAACCTCAAGTNCTCTCAATAGTTTGTCATGAACTAAAAAATAAGGCTTCATCAGGTCAGCTTTTTGTCTCCATTGTAGCTGGAATTAAAAGTAAAGATATCAATCGATGGCTTGGCGCTGATTTTGCACTCGTAAGAACAATGCCCAACACGCCTGCTCTTTTTCAATCTGGAGTGACAGGTCTTTATGCAAATGAACTCGTTAATGACAATCAAAAAGAATCAGTAAACTTGTTGTTATCCTCTGTGGGTGAGTGTTTTTGGGTCAACGAGGAAAACCTCTTGGATGCAATAACAGCGATTTCAGGTAGTGGCCCTGCTTATTTTTTCTTAATGATGCAGTCCATGAAGCAGGCTGCTATGGCCCTAGGACTTGATGAAAAAACAGCTGACGCGCTTAGTATTAAGACAAGTCTTGGTGCAAGCATAATGGCGACTAATTCTGGCAAAGACTCTAGAACGCTTCGTGCAGAAGTTACATCGCCAAATGGAACTACGCAATCAGCAATCGAAACNTTTCAAGATCAGAACTTTGAAGGAATCGTTGCAGCGGCGACAAGGGCTGCTTATGATCGGGCAAGAGAACTCAGTCAAGAACTAGGTAATATTGATTAAAGTTTTCTATACTTCCTGTTAACTACCCCAAAGTAATTGCATATTAGCAATAGCAGCTAGTGAGGCAGTTTCTGTTCTCAAGACCCTTTTTCCAATGATGATTGACTGATATCCAGCGACCTCAGAATCATTGACTTCTTTTTCGGTCAATCCCCCTTCAGGGCCAATCAGTATCGTTGCTTTTGACGTCTCCTTAACCTGACTTAGACCGAGTGTTGCTCGATGATGCAAAACAAAGCCATTATGATTCGTCACCTCTAATAACTCTTCTAGCGAAGCTGGATGAGATACATCGACAATGACTGAACGCCCTGATTGTTCACAGGCATGATTTGCAATTTTTTGCCAATGATCAATTTTTTTTTGAACTTTTTCATCCCTTAATCTTACAACGCACCTCTCTAATTTCATTGGAATAATTCGTGTAACTCCCAATTCAACTGCTTTTTGGATCAAAAAATCCATTTTTTCACCCTTTGCAATTCCTTGAGCGAGTGTTAAATCTAATTTTGATTCATTATTGTTAACTTTTTTAGAAATAACTTTAAGATTGGTTGTTTTTTTTGCACTTTGAACGACCGCAGTGTAATCAAAACCGTCACCATTAAATAGTGTAATATTTTGACCAACTGGAAAGCGTAAAACCTTATTTAAATGGTGACTATTATCACTATCTAATTCAGCTGTTTTACCTTCAGTAAAAGGTGCATTTTGATAAANTCGTATCGTTTTCATGGTATCTTTCTTGCGTTATATATCTAAGAATTAATACACCAAACAAAATGATACATCAAAAAAGAAGAGAGGAGTTGTTAAGCATGTTGGGCCATGATGCTGTAGTCATTGTTTCGACTAATAGTGAACAAAAAAGAAACAGTGATGTGAGTTATCCATTTCGCCCAGATAGTAACTTTTGGTATCTTACTGGATTTACCGAGCCCGATGCGATAGCAGTATTCAGCAAAGAAAACTATGCNATGTTTTTGAGGCCCAAAGATGANGCCAAAGAAATATGGAANGGAATTAGACTTGGCGTAGAACTTGCTCCTGAAACTTTATTAACTGATCAAGCTTATGATATTGGTACTTTTTTTGACAATATTGACTCTCTCATTAAGAAAGGNTCTGTCATTTATTATGATGCGCCAGGAAGTGGCGNTTGGAAAGACAATTCAAGCACAANTATCCATAACCAACGCATCAATTCACTTTTTGAAAGAGAATTAAAGCCCTTAAATCCTTATATTTCAGAAATGCGGCTTATTAAAGACAAGGATGAGNTAAAAAATATGCAAGATGCAGCCAATTTAGCTTCTGAAGCCCACATGAATGCAATGAAAGCAGCTATCCCTGGGCTATATGAGCATAATATTGCCTCTGGGTTTGATTCACATTTTCGAAATGGCAACTCTGAACATTCCTATCCTCCAATCGTTGCAAGTGGTGAAAATGCATGTATTTTGCATTACACTGAAAACAACCAAGAACTCAAAGATGGTGATCTACTTCTAATTGATGCGGGATGTGAGATTAATGGTTACGCATCAGATATTACAAGAACCTTTCCAGTTAACGGAAAGTTTAGTGAGGCACAAAAAGAGATATATGATGTTGTTCTGAATGCTCAAAAATCTGCAATTAACTCTATTAAACCTGGGGTAAGTTCAAACAAGCCTCATGAGACTGCATGTGAAATAATAACGAATGGGCTTATCAAGCTAGGAATTATGAAATCTGCTGAGGATTTGACTAAATTTTATATGCACAACACTGGGCACTGGCTTGGGCTTGATGTTCATGACGTAGGAAGTAAATTAATTAATGATGAGTTCCGTGAGTTTAAAAATGGTATGGTAACAACTGTTGAGCCTGGAATTTATATTCGAAGGGATGATAAAATTGACTCTAAGTACTGGGGTATAGGAATCAGAATCGAAGATGATGTTCTAGTGACTGAAACAGGAAACCATGTCCTCTCCGAAAAAGCGATTAAAGATATTGATGAAATTGAACACTTAATGAGTCAGCGATAATTATGAATATAAACCAAGCTATAAAAGCAGTTATTTCGAGACAAAATCTAAATGAAAATGAGATGCATGATGTCATGAATAGCATCATGACTGGGCAAACTACTGATGCTCAGATTGGTGCGTTTCTAGTNGGACTTTCAATGAAGGGCGAAACAATNGAGGAGATTACTGCTAGCGCTAAAGTAATGCGTGNTCTTGCNACATCAGTAGAATTAAGCAGCAATGACTACTTGGTTGATACCTGCGGAACTGGAGGAGATGGGCTAGGTTTATTCAACATATCAACAGCTTCAGCCTTTGTAGTCGCAGCAGCCGGTGGAAAAGTTGCAAAACATGGCAATCGCTCAATATCATCAAAGTCTGGNAGTGCAGATGTCTTGGAAGCAGCTGGAATTAATCTAAATATAAGCCCAGAATTAATCAGNGAGTGTATCGAGGAAATTGGTGTGGGATTTATGTTTGCNCCGGCCCATCATAGCGCCATGAAACATGCAATTGGTCCTCGTAAAGAGCTAGCAGTTAGAACAATATTTAATGTATTGGGTCCTTTGACCAATCCAGCCAAAGCTCCAAATCAAATTATGGGAGTTTATGATAAAAGCTTGGTTGAGCCCATTGCCAATGTTTTAAAAGGTCTCAATTCACGCCACGTCATGGTGGTGCATTCNGAAGATGGTCTTGATGAGTTCTCCATTGCCAACAAAACTTATGTTGCAGAACTTAAAGATAATAATATTTCAACTTATACTGTTCACCCTCATGATTTTGGGNTTGAAGTAGGAAGCATTGATTCAATTAAAGCTGAAAATGCTGATCAATCTCTTGCATTAATAAATGAGGCATTTTCTGGGAAGAAAGGTGTGGCTAGAGACATTATTGCATTAAATGCAGGGGCTGCAATTTATGTGAGTGGTCTTGTAAATTCATTAGATGAAGGCATCATAAATGCTAACCAAATTTTGTCAGATGGAACTGCAAAAGAAAAACTAGAAGCCTACATTCATGCAAGTAACAGTTAAGATTAATTTATGAACAAAAAAACAAATTTAATCTGGATAGATCTAGAAATGACGGGATTAATTCCTGAAAGCGACGTNATCATTGAAATTGCAACTGTTGTGACGGATGCCAATTTAAATGTAATTGATGAAGGGCCATCTTTAGCTATACATCAAAAGGCTGAATTATTAGATGGTATGGATGAATGGAATACGACTCAACACAACCGCTCTGGATTAGTGCAAAGAGTTAAAGAAAGTTCAATTTCAGTCGCTGAAGCAGAATCTCAAACGCTTGATTTTCTCTCTCAATATGTTGATTCGGGTTCATCTCCCATGTGTGGTAATTCAATTTGTCAAGACAGAAGGTTTCTGTATAACTATATGCCGAACCTTGAAAAGTTTTTCCATTACCGACATGTTGACGTCTCTACATTAAAAGAACTGGCTGTTCGCTGGAAACCAGACATCATTTCTAGTTCATTCAAAAAATCTAGGCACCTAGCTTTGTCAGATGTCTATGACTCAATCGATGAATTGAAGCACTACAGAGAGCACTTTATAAAAGCTTAAATTGACTTACTTATCCCCGGCAAAAATCAATTTATTCTTACACATTATCTCAAAAAGAGATGATGGTTATCATAACTTGCAGACCATTTTTCAGCTTTTGGATTTTTATGATGAGATAAATTTCAGTTTAAGAGATGATGGAAAAATAAATCGTACCTCTGGCAATGAAGACATTCCTCTCGCCGATGACTTAATGATTAAGAGTGCCAATAAGTTACAAAAATTTAGTAGAACAAATTTTGGCGTTGATATACGAATAATAAAGAACATTCCTACTGGTGGCGGCCTAGGAGGAGGGAGTTCAAATGCTGCCACTACCCTGATTGCATTGAATGATTTATGGGGCCTTGAGTTAACAAAAAAACAACTCATGATGATAGGTAAAGATATTGGGGCAGATGTTCCAGTTTTCATTNAAGGTCAAAGCGCATGGGCTGAAGGAATTGGGGAAATTCTACATCCAATGAATTTAACGAAATACTTCTATTTGGTTGTCTCAATCAATAAACAAATCTCTACTCAAGAAATTTTCAGCCATAAAGCATTGACAATGACACCAGTACAAAGGAAAATGTCTGATTTTTCATTAGTTTCAAATCCACATAACGACTGTTTGGATGCTGCAATTGACTTGGAAAGTGAGATAAAAGATGCCTTAAGGTATCTAAACTCAACTCAAAATCATATTGATGTAGCTAGGATGACAGGAAGTGGCTCTTGTGTTTTTGTTGCATTTGAAAATGAAAATGATGCGTTGATTGCAAAGAAAGAATTGCCATCAAAATGGTTTNGTTTTGTCGCTCAGTCGATTAACAAATCGCCATTATACAATTGGGATGTCGCCAAGCGGTAAGGCAACGGGTTTTGATCCCGTCATTCGCAGGTTCGAATCCTGCCATCCCAGCCAATATTTTTCAAAATTATGAGAGCATTGACATCCTCATAATTATTGAACTTTGTTAAAGCCCTTGCCCAATAATTACAAAGCCCATAGGGTAAAATCATTCTATTTATCAGGGTAGATTAAATGACTGAAAATATTTATCAATTCAATATTTGTAAAATNGATGGTGAACAAATTTCATTTAATGATTTTGAAGGAAAAGTTGTACTGGTAGTCAATACAGCTAGTAATTGTGGCTTAACCTACCACTACAAAGGCTTAGAAAATCTTTATCAAGAGTACAAGGATGATGGTCTAGTGATCATTGGCTTCCCTTGCAATCAATTTGGAAAACAAGAGCCAGGAACATCCGAGGAAATACAAAGTTTTTGTGATCTTAATTATGGGGTCACTTTTCCACTGTCGGAAAAAATAGAGGTGAATGGCTCAAGTGCTCACCCAATTTATAAATACTTAAAATCTGTACTAAAAGGTAAGCTAAATGACAGTATTAAGTGGAATTTCACTAAATTTCTTATCGATCGCAATGGCGTGCCTTTTAAGCGCTTCAGCTCAACTGTTGAGCCTGAGGATATAAAGCCATTTATTAATGAGCTCCTTTAAGTCATATAAAAAACTTCAATTTTCTAGAAAAACTATTATATTTGGTCATATGATTTCTTTGTATAATTACCCCCTCAAACATTAAGAATCTAATTAGATGTCTTTAGAAAGAATTAAAATCTTCAGCGGNAACGCTAATCCTGATCTTTCATCCGAAATTATTGCAAATCTAAATATTCAACAAAGNAAGGCTTTTGTAGGTCAATTTAGTGATGGCGAATCTCAAGTTGAAATACTTGATAATGTTCGTGGCTGTGACGTTTTTGTAATCCAACCTACTTGTGGACCCTCTACAGCAGAAACTTTAATGGAACTGTTAATAATGGTTGATGCGCTCAAACGCTCTTCAGCAGGAAGAATTACAGCTGTTGTACCCTACCTTGGCTATTCTAGACAAGATAGACGCTCACGCCTTACCAGAGTACCAATTACTGCAAAACTTGTCGCTCAAATGATTGAAACATCTGGTGTTGATCGCATACTAACAGTGGATCTTCATGCTGACCAAATCCAAGGCTTCTTTAACATTCCAATAGACAATATTTATGCTCAACCCGTCCTTGTCCAAGATATTTTAGATCATAACTATCAAGACGTGGTCGTGGTGTCTCCNGATGTCGGAGGTGTAGCAAGGGCTAGAGCAGCAGCTAAGAGAATTAATGATGCTGATCTTGCTATCATTGATAAAAGACGCCCTGAACCAAACTTGGTCAAAGTTATGAACGTTATTGGTGATGTCTCTGGACGAACCTGCATTATGGTGGATGATATGGTTGACACTGCTGGTACCCTCTGTCAGGCGGCTGAAATTTTAAAAGAAAAGGGCGCAAAAAANGTTGTTGCGTACGCAACACATGCCGTCCTATCTGGCGGCGCAATANAAAATATCTCTAACTCAAAGTTAGATGAATTAGTTATTACAAATACTATCCCTTTAAATGATAATGCCAGTAAATGCAGCAAGGTAAGACAACTATCTATTGCAAAAACACTTGCCGATGTAATTCGCAGAATCAGTGATGAGCAATCAATAAGCACAATTTTTGCCGAATCAAGCTAATTAAACGCTGTTATATCAATAAATTAATGGTTAAAAAATCCTATACGATTTAGGTATAATTCCACCTCTGTTTTTAAAAAACAATGCTATGAAAACAACTACTGAAGCTCATAAAAAGGCACTTAATAGTCTCATTACGATAGGTAAAGAACAAGGTTATCTGACTTACTCTGAAATCAACGATCTCTTGCCTGAAGACTTATTAACTCCTGAACAAGTTGAGCCAATTGTAACAATTCTTGAGGAGCTTGATATTGTAGTCGCTGATGAAGCACCAGATGCCGACACGCTAGTTATGCAAGAAGGTGGAAAGGCGGAAGCAAGCTCAGCAGAGGTTGCAGTTGCCGCTCTTGCAGCTTTAGACTCTGAATTTGGCAGAACCACAGACCCTGTCAGAATGTATATGAGAGAGATGGGTGTTGTTGAGCTCCTAGAACAAAGTGATGAAGTAAGAATCGCTAAGGAAATTGAGGCTGGTGTATATCAAATTTTGCAAGCTATTTCTCTTTACCCTGAAATATCAGATTATTTCTTCAAGGCATACACAAGACTTGAAGAGGGCAAATGTAAAATGACTGATGTGGTTATTGGGTATCAGGGTGATGCTGAAGAATTTGAAGAAAAACAAGCTCTTATCCTTGAAAAACAAACACTACTTGATGAAAAACAAGCTCAATTAGATGCAATGGATCTTGATGAGGACCCNGAAGAACTGGAAGATGAAGAAGATGAGTTTGACGAGCTAGAATACACTGGACCAAATGAAGGCGAAGTTTATGAACGCTTCGATAAAATCCAAAAATCTTACAACAGTTACGTCAAGTCTTGTGAAAAAAATGGCTATCTTGATGCTAAGACAGTTAAAGCAAGGCACAAATTTTCAAGCTGCATTTCTGAATTAAGACTCGCTCCTAAACTTGTAAGTACAATGATGGAATTAGTCTCAAGTAGAGTCACGCAAGTTAAAAAAGAAGAGAATTTAATTCGCAATGCCTGCCTTGATGCAGGAATGACATCTGAACTTTTTTATAAGTCATTTCCTGGCAATGAAACTAACTTTGATTGGCTCAAAACTGCTGATATAGATAAAGCAACATTAAAATCACTAGAAAAAAATAAGAACGAGATTTACTACTCTCAAAAAAGTCTCTTAGAAAACGAAGAGGCAATGCAGATTACAGTTGCTGAACTTAAAGAAATAAACAAAAAACTTCGTCAGGGTGACAGAAAAGCAAAAAATGCCAAGAGTCAAATGATTGAAGCTAATTTAAGGCTCGTGATATCGATTGCAAAAAAATATGCAAACCGTGGCTTACAGTTTTTAGACCTAATCCAAGAAGGCAACGTTGGCCTCATGAAGGCTGTTGATAAATTTGAATATCGAAGGGGTTACAAATTTTCAACTTATGCAACTTGGTGGATTCGTCAGGCCATAACAAGGTCAATTGCTGATCAGGCGCGCACGATTAGGATTCCTGTCCACATGATTGAGACGATCAATAAACTCAACCGCGTAAGACGCCAACTTCTTCAAAGATTCGGAAGAGAAGCAACACCTGAAGAACTCTCAGTTGAAATGGAACTNCCAGAATACAAAATTAATAAAATCCTTAAAATTGCTAAGGAGCCATTATCTATGGAAAATCCAGTGGGTGATGATGAGGACTCTACAATTGGTGATTTTATTGAGGATGAAAAACTATCCTCTCCTGTTGAAGTTACTACGCGTGAAAGTTTGAAAGAAACTACTGGTGACCTATTAGCGAACTTATCACCTCGCGAAGCAAAAGTTCTTAAAATGCGATTTGGAATAGATATGAGCACTGATCATACTCTTGAGGAAGTAGGAAGACAGTTTGATGTTACACGTGAAAGAATTCGTCAAATTGAAGCAAAAGCACTNAGAAAATTGCGTCATCCTTCACGTGCTCACAAACTTCAAAGCTTTTTGGAGTAGCTCTTTACCCGGGCCTATAGCTCAGTTGGTTAGAGCAGTCGACTCATAATCGATTGGTCCTTGGTTCAAGTCCAAGTAGGCCCACCAAATAAAAAAGCCTAGTCTTAACTAGGTTTTTTAATGCCAAAATTAAAATTTAAATCCCTACAAGTATTTTGGCTCAATAATGGATTCATTAATATTTCCATTATCTGCACTAACATTATAAGCTTTTGCATTGGGCAAAGATGAAACGCAATATTTTAGTTTCCCATCAACAAAATGTGCTGCAACTCCATCATCACAAGCAATACCTTCCATCATGGAGCCATTTAAAATAGCCCTATGATATTCTGGTCTTCTTTGCAATTCACTATTAAAATGAGGGCAATTACTGTTTGGTAGAAAACCTAAACAATCTAGAGGTAAGAGTTTTCCAGTTACTGAGTCAGTCAAGCCTTTTTCAAACCAACAAATTGAACCTGCACTAAGGCCTGCCATAATAGCCCCGCCACACCATGCTTCATATAAATACTTATCAAGCTCCCACTCTTTCCAAAGCACCATAAGGTTTCTTGTATTTCCACCGCCAACATAGAATATGTCTTTATCTAAGATGTACTCTCTTAAATCTCCTTCTGGAGGACTAAATAGAGATAAATGACTCGTCTCACAATTTAGTTTTTTATAAGAAGAGTAAAAACGTCTTTTATAACTCTCATCATCACCACTTGCGGTAGGAATAAAACAAACTTTTGGATTTTTCTTGTCTGATAAAGATAGAAGATATTTATCCAACTTAAGGTTTTCTGGTTGCGAGGTAAAACCCCCTCCACCCATTGCTAGTACTTGTTTATTCATATTTAAATTAGAAATCAGTTTTAGTGAAATAAATTTTACTTAAGATAGAAGCTGAGAATAAAAAATTACAACACTCAATGTTATAATGAAACCAATGAACTCTAGAATTCTTTCACAGCTTATCAATTTAACAACTCAAGCAGGTGAAATTATTATGGACCTTAGAGACAATTCAACTAATTACTCTATTAAAGCTGATAATACGCCTTTAACATTAGCGGACAAGGCTTCTCATGAATTGATAGTTAGTCAGTTACAAAAATTAACGCCTAACATTCCAATTCTTTCTGAAGAATCATCTCATATTCCATTTTCTACTAGAAAATCTTGGAACGAATATTGGTTAATTGATCCTTTAGATGGCACAAGAGATTTTATTGACGGCTCTCCTGATTTTTGCATTAGCATTGCACTTATTCGCGATAACTATCCAAGTTTTGGATTAATTTATTCGCCTTACAATAAAGTACACTATTATCGACTTGAAAATAGCCCTTCTCTTAAGCTCGTCAACAAAACAACTTTCGAAATACTCACAACAAAACCTAAAAGATGGGAAAAAATTGTTGTTGGAAGATACTCAACTAACAATAAAGGGTTAAAAGAACATCTCAAACATAAAACAAATTTCGAAACTTTCAAGCATGGTAGTGCACTCAAGTTTTGTCTTATTGCAGAGGGTATTTATCATTACTATCCAAAATTTGGTCGATGCTCTGAATGGGATACCGCTGCTGGTGTATGTATACTTGAAGGCGCTGGAGGCAAAGTAATCGACCTGAATAATAACACTTTAAAATACAATTCAACAAAAGATATTATTAGTCCGGCCTTTAGAGCAATAGCCTAAGAGCAAAATCTTAAAGATAAATCAATCGACTTGATGTCCTTTGTAATCGAGCCAATTGAAATATAGTCCACACCAGTTTTTGCATAGTCCATAATGTTAATCTCACTTATGCCGCCTGATGCCTCTAAAGGGCATATTCCTTCAGAAATTTTGACAGCCTCTCTAAGATCTTTAAGACTAAAGTTGTCACATAGAATTCGATTTATTCCTTTCATTAAGAGGGCTGATCGAAGCTCTGTAAGGGACTCAACTTCAACAATAATTGGCGTGTCTGGGGATTGACTGGTGGCATTTTTAATTAATTTTTCAAGAGAGCCAATTGATAAAATGTGATTTTCTTTTAGCATTATGCAGTCATATAGACCCATCCTATGATTCACCCCGCCACCACACTTAACTGCATATTTTTGCGCCTTTCTAAGGCCAGGTATTGTTTTTCTTGTATCAAGTAATTTTGCATTCGTACTATTAATCAGACTTACAAGGTAACTAGTTTGTGTTGCAGTAGCGCTCAGTATTTGCAAAAAATTGAGTGCGGCTCTTTCCGCAGTCACTATTGTTTTTGTATTTCCTTTAAGGCTACATATTTTGTCACCTGACTTGACCCTTGAGCCATCTTCAACATTCCAATGTATTTCAATTTTTGGATCAAGTGATAAAAAGCATAAATTAAAGAATTCAACTCCGCAAATTACTGCATCATCTCTGCAAATTATTTCAGCCTCAATAATCTTATTATCAATTAAACCAGAGGAAACATCACCTTGACCAATATCTTCAGATAATGCAAGTTCAACAATTTTTTCAATGTCACTTTTCATTAATAAACTCAATTATTGCCGCAGCTGATTTGGCGCTAGAATCATGATTTAAAAGAACATGAATCTTTTCTAATTCTTTAACAAGTTCGCTATTATCAGACTCTAGTAATGTCATAGCATGATCANAAATATTATGACCATTAGCATCTTTTTGAATTAATTCTGGTACAACTCTTTTTCCTAAGATCTTATTGGGAAGTGAAACTTCTTTAGTATTGAGTAGACGCTTTACTATTTGATAACTCAAATAAGAGAGCTTATAAATAACAACCATTGGGACTGCCAGCAAGGCCACCTCAAGTGCTGCAGTGCCTGATGCAACAANAACTAAATCAGAATCACTGATTCTTTTGTGTGAATCGCCAATGCTGATTTTTATACCTACACCTTGAATACTTTGCTCAACCCAATCTTTAAGATGTTCATTAGCAAGAGATAAATTAAAAGTTAATTCGGGGTCTCTTGCCTGCATTAACTTCACAGCCTCAATCAATTCTGGCAATAGAATTTTAATTTCTGACTCCCTAGAGCCTGGCATTAATAAAACGCTTTTGTTCGGCTTATATTTCTCCCTTGGTTTTAAAGTTTCCGCTAGTGGGTGACCAACAAAAATAGCTTTTTGATTATGCTGCGTGAAGAAATCAACTTCAAAAGGGAAAAGACATAATACTAAGTCAGTTGAAGCTTTAATTTTTTTGATACGTNTAGATCGCCAAGCCCAAACTGAGGGACTAATAAAATGAATTGTTTTAACGCCTTCTTTCTTTAATGAATGCTCTATCCTAAAGTTGAAGTCTGGTGAATCAACACCAATAAATACATCAGGCTTATTAGAAATGTAGTGATTAGTAACCTTAGCTCTTAAATTTAAGACTGATGGTAGCTTCTTCAATACCTCACTGAGACCCATCACATTAACTTCATCAGTATGCCACAAACTATTACATCCTGCTTCAATCATCTTATCGCCAGCAAGCCCATCGATTTCACAATGGTTATCATTTTGCTTTAAGGCAATGACCAAAGATGAAGCAATCAGATCACCTGAAGTTTCTGCAGCACTGAGNGCAATTTTCATTTCAATTAAGTATTAAAAGAATACAATGAACTCTGTTAAATTTTTTATGACCTAGGTAAGATAATATCAGGGTTGTCTTCAAAAGGCTTATAAATAACAATTACACCCCCAATAACTTGGACTAATTCAGCCTTAGAAAACTTAATGATCTTGTTAATGATTCCTTGCTTTTCTTCACGATCGCCAACCCGTAGCTTGATTTTAATTAACTCGTGTTTAAGCATTGTTGATTCAATCTCAGCAATAACGGACTCACTTAGACCATGCTGACCAATCATAACAAATGGCTTTAAATCATGCGCCAAAGATCTTAAGTATTTTTTTTGATTATTAGTTAACTTCATCTTTAAATATAGTTTCATTCTCAAATAGTGATTCGATAGTTTCTCTTTTTCGCACTAAACTATGAATCTTTTCACTCACCATTACTTCTGGCACTCTTGGTCTGGAGTTATAATTTGAACTCAAAACAAATCCATAAGCACCCGCAGTTAAGATTGCAATATAGTCTCCTTTTTCTAAAGTCAGTTCTCTATCCTTAGCCAAGAAATCTGAAGTCTCACAAACTGGACCTACGATATCCCACGAGTCAGTGACACCTTTTGAGCTCTCTTCTATCAAAACCGCCTCATGATATGAATTATAAAGAGCAGGTCTGATTAGATCATTCATTGCGCCATCTACAATTGCAAATGACTTCATATCATTTTGCTTCAAGTATTCAACTTTTGTTAC
>PASI01000002.1 GCA_002711905.1 Thiotrichales bacterium | reverse complement strand
TTTTAAAAGCTTATCTGCTTTTGTTTTTTATGTGCACTGCACAATTTCTTGCACGAGTGCCCACACAAGTTGCTTGATAAATTGTTAAAGAACTACCACTCAAAAAAAGATCTATTTGTGCGGTGAAAGCGGGAAATTATACATGCTCAAATTGTTGCGTCAAGCTATATTGCTATTTTTTATTAAATAAACTGTTGAGCGCTAAAATTAATAAAGTAGCAGTCTATAAAATAGTGTTTTAAATCAACAATATAGAGAGAATTACTGAGATGAATAATTTCCTATTTTTTTCTCTCGAAAACCCTCAATTGTACTCTATTTACCAATACAGAATGAAGAGAAGATTTCTCCCAAGAGATCGTCTGATGAAAACTCACCCGTTATTTGACCCAGATGTATTCCTGCCTGACGAAGATCTTCAGCAACTAATTCACTCGCTCCTCCTTCAAGCTGACTGAGGGCACTATTAATAAAAGAGAGGGTTTCATCAATGGCAATGATATGCCTTTTGCGTGCCAGAAAGACTCCTTCAGTGTTTGAATTAAGTCCGGCAAAATCTGAAAGAGCTTTTCTAACTATATCAATACCATCTCCGTTTTTTGCTGAAATAGCTATTTCTGGGTTTTTTTTAATATTTTGCATCCCAGTTCCAAAATCCGTTAAATCAATCTTATTTTTGATTACGATTTTTGGTTTGTCTTTAACTGATTCTGGCAGTATTGATAGGTCAACTGATTTATCACATGCATCATAAACAAGTAAAACAACATCTGCGTTATTAATTTCGGTATGCGCTCTCCTAATACCCTCTTGCTCAATGATATTATCACTATTATGAAGGCCAGCAGTATCAATAATATGAATAGGCATTCCATCTATATGGATTGTTTCCTTTAGGACATCTCTGGTGGTGCCAGCAATATCAGTGACAATTGCACTAGACTGCTTTGTGAGTGAATTGAGCAAACTCGATTTACCCGCATTGGGTTTGCCGGCAATAGCAACATGAATTCCATCTCTTAAGATTGCCCCTTGATTTGCACTTTCAAGAATATTTAAAAGCCTTTCTTGTAGAGAATGAAGTTTGCTTGAAACTTCATGAGACTCTAAAAAATCAATTTCTTCATCAGAGAAATCAATAGTAGCCTCTACAAACACTCTTAACGATATTAGCTCTGAGAGTATTTGATTAACTTTTTCTGAAAACTCTCCAGTCAAAGATCTAACAGCACTTAATGCAGATTCTTCGGAGTTGGATTGAATCAAATCTTGAACTGCTTCAGCTTGCACAAGATCCATTTTGCCATTTAAGAACGCCCTCTTTGTAAATTCGCCTGGTTCAGCAAGCCTAACATCAAGTGAAATAATTGTCTCTAAAAGCTTTCTGATAACGCTTATCCCACCATGCCCCTGAAACTCAACAACGTCCTCGCCAGTATATGAGTTGGGACCAGGAAAGGAAATCGCTACTCCTTTATCAATTAGATTATTGTCGTCATCAAAGAAATTGCCATAATAGGCATATCTAGATTCCAAATCTTGATGCAGTATTTTTTTTGAAATAGACTTTGCGAGGGGTCCAGTAACCCTAATGACCCCAATTCCACTTTGGCCATAAGCAGTTGCCAATGCACATATCGTATCTGATTTATGTATCACTTGAGAAATAATCTGCTAAAAAATCATCGAAACTTAAGGTATCGCCTGACTCAATTTCAAGCTGCCTATTAACTGACAATGTTTTCTGATTATCAAGCTCTGCAAAGAACTCGTCAGCGATAGACATTTCATTAAACAGTTTTTTGTTCTTACGACTAAATTGATCGGTATATTCAAAAAAACCTTTTTCTTGATCTTTCATCTGATTAAGCATTTGTGCTGAAGGTGTCAAATCTGGATCAAAGATTCTTTTTGAAATATTTCTAACAGATTTTTGATGGGTCTCACTCATAAGCATTGAGCATTCATTAACTTTACCCAAAATAGACTTGCCCCAATTTAACAAAGTTAAATCTTCTCCATTATGACTAAGTAATAATCCAGGCTCTCTACCTCTATGAGCAACTAAATTTGCGTTAACATCAATTTCATGCAACTCTGAAGTAGAGATTGCAGGTGAATCTTCTAAAAGGCAAAACAACATAAACGCCTCAAGAAATTGAACTTGCTCCTCATCGATACCTTCTTTCATCATGGGATTCACATCTAGCGACCTTAACTCTATGTAGCCCACACCTTCATTTAAAAGTGCGCCTAAAGGCCTGTCACTTCCATTGATTGGTGGCTTTGGTCTGACAGAAGAATAATACTCATTAGCAATCTGAAGAATATTTGTGTTTAGTTGTTGATACTCACCATCTTTTTTTACGCCAATGGATTCAAAATCATCACAGCTTGTTTGCATTGCAGCTCTGAGACTATAAATAAAGTGACGCAAACTATTGTAATTAGCCTTAACACCTTTCTTATCCTCTTGTGAGTTTTGATAGCCAATATCGCCCATTCTCAATGAGGTCGCGTAAGGGAGATATAGTGTATTGTCATCAAATTCCTCTAAATTATGTTCATGGTAATCTTGCATAAATGATTTGCAAACTGTTGCAGAGGCGCCAAATAAATAGGTAACTAACCAACCATATCTTAATACATTTCGAGTTAAGCCCATGTAATGATGACTTATAAACTTTTTTGAATCAACCTTGCTTAAAGGGGCTAAGATTTCGCGATATGATTTCCAAAAATCCATTGAAAATGAATAATTGAAATGAATTCCAGCTATTGCTTGCATAACACTTCCATAGCGATTGGATAGACCACGACGATATACCGTTTTCATTTTTCCAAGATTAGACTCCCCATAATACGCAATTGGAATGTTCGTCTTTCCTCTCAGAATACAGGGCATACTTCCAGGCCAGAAACGCTCATTTTTGGGTAAATGATGTTGAACATAGTGATGTATTTTGGCTAACTCATCAATGACATTATCAGAGCCTTTAGTTGGCTTTGTTACTATTTCAACTAAAGCTTCACTAAAGTCAGTGGTAATTTCAGGGTGAGTCAATGCAGAGCCAAAGCTCTCTGGGTGCGGCGTTTGCGCAATAGTTCCATCTTCAGCTACTCGCAGCCCCTCTTTCTCTATCCCAATAAGATTTTCACTGAGACTGTCTTTAAAAGGATCAAGTGAATTAATTTTATCTTGAAGACTCACTTTCTTATCTCAAATATTAAAATACTTATTTTACCTCGGTCTCATGATAGCGGTGATAATAGAAAATAACTACAAAATGAATCTATTCAGATAGTGATGAATCATATAAGCAAAAGCATTGAAGTTGTTGTTGGAGTTATTCGCAACATAAATCAAGAAATATTTATTACTAAGCGCCAAAAAAATCAGTTCATGTCCGGCTATTGGGAACTTCCTGGAGGCAAAGTTGAGAATGATGAGAGTCATTCGAGTGCTATTAATAGAGAGCTTTTTGAGGAAACTGGAGTGAATGTGGAGAATCATCACCTTATCCAGACAATCCATCATCAGTATCCTCAAAAGATCATTAAACTTTCAGTGTATTCTATTGAAAAATATGCAGGGATTCCCTCAGGCATTGAAGGTCAAGAGTTTTGCTGGTGTAGCATTGAACAATTGAAGGATTACAAATTATTACCTACAATGTGGAAAATTATCCATAGAATTTCTCTTCCAAATAGCTATTGGATTACGCCAGATGAGCATGAATCTGATTTAGTCATCAATCAATGCAGTCAGCACCTTAGAGATGGATTCAAAATAATACAGCTAAGAAGCAAATCTTATCTCGAAAATACTTATATTGAAAAAATTTATCAATTATGTCAATTGAATCAGGCAAAACTTATTTTAAATACACCTAATAAAACCTTTAATGAGCCATGTGATGGCTGGCATCTTACTAGCAATGAACTTATGGCTATTAAAGAAAGGCCATTCGATGAAAACAAGCTATTTGGCGCATCGGTACACTGCCTCAATGAAGCAAAACACGCTGAGCAAATATCGGCAGATTATATTAGCCTTTCACCAATTAATGAAACACTATCTCATCCAAATACTCAAAGCTTGGGCTGGAATAATGCTTCTAAAATTATTAATCAATGCAAGACACCCATTTTTCTATTAGGTGGAATGAATGAAGACTTGATGGATAGAGCTTTAAGTATTGGCGCTCAGGGAGTTGCTGGTATTAGAACTATCTAGAGGTGAGATCCAGTAACCTCAAGAAATTTATCTTGTATATCTTCTTTACTCATTTCAACTAAGCCATCAGAGCCACCCTTACACAATAAAGTGTCATTGACAAATATTTGAGGGACTGTTCTAAAACCCGATTTAATAAAGAAGTCGCGTGCATCAGCATCCTCTTGGATATTGAGTGTCACATATTCTATATCTAAATTGTCCAGATAATTCTTTGCTCTTGTACAGTAAAAACAAGAATGCGAGGTATAAACCTTAATCATAAATTAAACCGATGAAGTCAGCCATGAAGGTCGTAATGATACCAGTAAGATTATTTTAAGAGGTCTATATAGTGTTGAAAATATTGTGGCTTTAACCCCTCAAATAAACCCAAGTTGAATCATTAGATAACTCTCTATCGAATCGATACCCTTCGTCTGAAAAGTCTTTCAATGCCTCCGGATTATCTAGCCTATTTCTGATAATAAAGTTAACCATTAATCCTCTAGCCCTTTTTGCATAGATTCCAATCACCTTGTATGAATCGCCTTTTTTTTCTTTAAATACAATATCTAAAATTTTTGCATTAAGCGATTTTTTATCAATTGCCTTAAAGTACTCAATTGATGCAAGATTAATAATTAATTCAGATTCATCGTCATTCAAAACATCACTAATATCAGACCCCCAGTAATCATAAAGATCATTGCCTTTAGCATTACTCAGCTTTGTACCCATCTCCAATCGATAAGGCTGAATCAAATCAAGCGGCCTAATGACACCATACAGACCTGAAAGCATGCGAACTTTATCTTGTGCAAAATCTAAATCTTCAGTTGATAGAGTTGGAGCATTAATACCATTATAGACATCGCCCTTAAAGGCAAGAATTGCCTGTTTTGCATTATCTAAAGTGAACGGTATTTTAAACTTTTGAAAGCGATCAACGTTCAGCTTAGACAGCTTTTCACTCAGTGACATTAGTTTGGAAATTTGAGCTTGGCTTTTATTCTTAAGAATGCCAATAAGTTCATTAGAACTATCTAATTGTCTTGTTTGAGAGAATATATTAATATCACATTTAGAGAAATCTTGAGTCTTTGAAGGTGAAATAATTGACAACATTTGAGCTATAAAATGAAAAATACTATACCTTATAATCCCTGCTAGAACAACACAATTAGCTTAATTTGGTCTTCAAGACTATCAAAAAATAAGGTATAATTCATCGTTTGTTTGTATTCGTTTTAATCTCAATTTTATGAAAAATAAGCAATTGTATTTGCCAAAAGCGCGTGGGCTTTATCACCCAGCCAACGAGAAAGAGAATTGTGGTGTTGGTTTTATTGCCAATCTAAAAAGTGACTCGTCTCATAAAATTACTCAAGATGCCTTAGAGATGTTAACTCGTATGGATCATCGAGGTGCCTGCGGATGTGAGGCGAATACTGGTGATGGTGCTGGAATATTGACAGACATTCCGCATGATTTTTTTATAGAAGAGATAAAAACCCTTTTTGGTGTTAAAGTGTCTGCAGGTAATTATGGTGTAGGCAATATATTTCTACCTCAAGATAAAAAAGAAAGAGAGCTCTGTATTTCGCTGGTTGAAAAAACGATCAAAGACGAAGGACAAACTCTTATTGGATGGCGAGATGTTCCTGTTGATTCGAAAAAAGCGAATGTTGGCGACACTGCTCGTGACTCTCAGCCCAATATTAAACAGTTAATAATTCAAAACTCTCAAAACTTAAGTCAAGAGAGTTTTGAAGGCATTCTTTATGTTATTCGTAAAAATATTTCTCAACTTATTAGAACTGACGAGTCAATCTCTCAAGCTTTACTTTTCTATATTTGTAGTCTATCAACGAGAGTAATCATATACAAAGGTATGCTAATGGGGTCTCAATTATTAGACTTCTACAGTGACCTCAGTAATCAGAAATTTAGTACCTATTTAGCCATGGTACATTCTCGCTTTTCAACCAACACCTTTCCTTCTTGGGATAGAGCGCAGCCATGTCGATTCATGGCACATAACGGTGAGATCAATACTCGTCAAGGAAACTATAACTGGATGAGAGCTCGTGAAGGCGTCCTCGAAAGTGATATTTTTGGTGACAATTTAGCCAAAACTTTGCCTGTTATTGAAACTGAAGTTTCTGACTCAGGAAGCTTTGATAACGTTCTAGAATTTTTATTAATGAATGGACGTTCTCTTCAAGAAGCCGTATTGATGATGGTTCCTGAAGCTTGGCAGAATGATCAAGAAATGAGTGCTGAGAAAAAAGCCTTTTATGAGTATTTTTCAAATGTGATGGAGCCCTGGGATGGTCCTGCATCCATAGCTTTTACTGATGGACGCTATATTGGAGCTGTTCTTGATAGAAATGGTCTTAGACCATCACGATACTACTTAACGCATGATGATAGAGTTATCATGGCATCAGAGGTTGGTGTTGTTGATGTAGAAACTAATAACGTCAAAACTAAAGGCAGACTTAGACCTGGAAAAATGTTTCTTGTTGACTTTCAAAAAGGTCAGTTAGTTGATGATGATGAAATAAAAAATAGCTTTGCATCAAAAAACCCATACAGTGACTGGTTAAAGAATCAACAAATAGCTCTGTCGGATCTTAAAATTCAGGGTGATTCCAAAGGTTTTTATCCAGATACTCTAATTAACCGTCTTAAGGCTTTTGGTTACAGCACTGAAACACTTCAATTCATGTTGTTACCTCTAGTTAGTGAGCTTAGAGATCCTGTTGGATCTATGGGTAATGACTCTGCATTAGCTTGTCTATCAGATCAGTCTCGAATCATATATGACTACTTTAAGCAACTATTTGCACAGGTTACAAATCCTGCCATTGACTCAATAAGAGAGGAAGTAGTTATGTCTTTAAGCTGCTCAATTGGGCCTGAAGGTAACCTACTAAGGAATAAAGAAGAGAATGCCCATCGACTCGTAATTGAGCACCCTATCTTAACGAATGAAGAAATGTCAGCTCTCAAACAGTGCGATCATAGAGGCTGGACAAGTAAAACGATAGATATTACTTATGATATCAATGGTAACCATAATCTGAGTGATATGCTCGACTCTATCTGCGAACAAAGCACTCAAGCTATTGATGATGGTCATAGCCTTGTCATCCTTTCAGACAGAAAAATAAGCTCTAATCGAAATGCCATCAGCACACTTCTAGCATCGTCTGCAGTTCATCGTCATCTAGTTGCGAATCATAAGCGTACACAAGTCGGTATCATAGTTGAAACGGGTGAAGCTAGAGAGGTTCATCACTTTTGCCTTTTGACTGGATTTGGCGCTGATGCTGTTAACCCATACCTCGCTTTTGAAGCATTATGGCAAGCAAGAAGAGATAAACTAATCAGCCTTGAGGATGATAATGCTGTGGTTGTCTCATATCGAAAAGCAATCGCCAAGGGTATGCTGAAAGTGATGGCAAAAATGGGCATTTCAACCCTTGCCTCCTACAAAGGAGCTCAAATTTTTGAAGCAGTAGGCTTGTCAAATGAAATCATGCATAAATGCTTTTTTGAGACTGCAAGTCGAATTAGCGGCGTAGGATTTGATGTGATCCAAACAGAATCTGAAGCGCAGCATAAAAAAGCCTTTATTACAAAGTCACTAGATAATCTTGGACACTATCACTGGAGAAGTGGCGGTGAAAAACACATGTGGGAGCCACAAACTATTACCACCTTGCAACAGGCTGCTCGTGGGAACGATCAAAATGCGTATTGGGAATTTTCTAAAAAATCTGATGAAGAGGGTACAAGAAATTGCACACTTCGTGGCCTCATGTCTTTCAAAGAAGGCAGTTCAATCGATATTAGTCAAGTCGAGGCAGCTAAAGAAATTGTTAAGCGATTTGTTACAGGTGCAATGAGCTTTGGTTCAATCTCAGCTGAATCACATGAATCACTTGCAATAGCCATGAATCGTATTGGAGGAAAGTCCAATACTGGTGAAGGAGGTGAAGATGCAAAACGATGGATTCCAGATGAAAATGGTGATTCTCGTCGCAGTGCTATCAAGCAAGTTGCCTCTGGTCGATTCGGAGTCACTATTGATTATTTAAATAATGCTGATGAACTTCAAATCAAAGTCTCTCAAGGTGCTAAGCCTGGAGAAGGCGGAGAGCTTCCTGGCGGGAAGGTTGATGAAGGTATTGCAAAAATTCGATGCTCAACTGCAGGTGTTGGCCTAATCAGCCCTCCACCCCATCACGATATTTACTCTATTGAAGACCTCTCCCAACTCATCTTTGATCTTAAACGCTCAAATCCAGATGCACGTATAAGTGTCAAACTAGTTTCTGAGGTTGGTGTAGGTACAGTTGCGGCTGGAGTAACTAAAGCAAAATCTGACCATATAGTTATTGCCGGTCATGACGGAGGAACAGGTGCCTCTCCTTTAACATCAATTAAGCATGCGGGTCTTCCTTGGGAATTGGGAGTAGCCGAAACGCATCAAACTCTAGTGATGAATGATCTTCGCTCGAGGGTAGTTATTCAGACTGATGGTCAACTCAAAACTGGAAGAGATGTTGCAATTGCTGCCCTATTAGGTGCAGAAGAGTTTGGCTTTTCCACTGCTCCATTAATAACTCTTGGCTGCATTATGATGCGTAAATGTCATTTAAATACCTGCCCGGTTGGTATTGCGACACAAGATAAAGTGTTGCGTAAAAAATTCACTGGCAAACCAGAGCATGTTGTCAATTACTTGTTTATGGTTGCAGAAGAGTTAAGAACAATCATGGCAGAACTTGGGTTTTCTAAACTAACTGACATGGTTGGAAGAGTGGATATGCTTGAGATGAATAAAGCCATCAATCACTGGAAGCAAGACTCAATTGATTTAAGTGCAATATTAACTCCGGCTGAAAACCTATATAGAGATGCTGGTACCTATCAAAGTATAAAACAGGATCATCAGCTTGAAGAACAGCTTGATCTTGATTTAATTGAAAAATCAAAAGCTGCAATCGAGAAAGATATTCCTGTTAAATTTGACTCTGTCGTTTCTAATGTTGATAGGGCTGTTGGTGCAATGCTATCTTCCTATGCTGTCAAATATAGGAATGGTAATAACCTTAAAGATGATGCAATTCATATTAACTTTAAAGGGTCAGCTGGCCAGTCATTTGGAGCCTTTCTAGCAAATGGAATTACACTCTCTGTAGAGGGTGATGCAAACGACTATGTTGGAAAAGGACTTTCTGGTGGTCGGGTCATTGTTTATCCTCCTAAAGATTCAACATATTCATCTCAGAACGAAATTATTGCAGGCAATGTTTGTGGCTATGGTGCAACGGCTGGTGAATTATATCTCTCTGGTCAAGTTGCTGAGCGCTTCTGCGTTCGAAACTCCGGCTTAGTTGCTGTTGTTGAGGGTATTGGTGATCATGGCTGTGAATATATGACTGGAGGAAGAGCGGTCATTCTAGGAGAAGTTGGTCGAAACTTTGGAGCAGGCATGAGTGGAGGTATGGCTTATGTTTATAACCCTAAGAACACACTTGAAGGGAGAGCCAATGCTTCAATGATTGATTTTGACCCAATGGATAAAGAATCTGTCTCAGAGCTATTTGAACTAACAAAGAAGCATTACCGCTATACAGGCTCAAAAATCGCTGACCAGATACTGAATAACTGGGATAAAGAAATAGTTCATTTTGTCAAGGTCATGCCAAAAGCTTTAAAAGAGGTTCTTGCCGCCCAAGACAAACAACACTTAAAGGCAATTTAAATAGGTATCGCGTCGATTACATCGGCGCTAGCACCTAAAACACTATCGACCCCATCACCAATAACTGGTATTACTGAAATAACTGCCCCTGTAACTCTCATAGGAACAGTCACCACTTTGGTAAAAACACATCCCGATAAAAATAGGATGCCTAAACTTAAAATAATTATCTTTTTCAAGAAATTCTCTCTAAAACAATAAACTGATACGGGTAGATATTTGAAATATCCTTTGGATGTGACTCAGAACTAATTTGACGCCATCTTGGAGCATCATATTTTGGAAAATATATATCACCTTCAAACTCGGCATCGATCTTAGTAATGTATAGGCGATTCACCTTAGGAAGTAATTGTTCACACAAGCTTGCTCCACCAATCACCATAACCTCTTCTTCATTCTGAGTTAATAAAAGTGCCTCATCAATTGAAGAGACTACTTCACATTCAGGTATCAATATTTTTGTATTACGAGTAATGACTATATTTCTTCGATTTGGCAATGGCCTTCCAATTGAATCATAGGTCTTTCTACCCATCAGTATAGATTTACCCGTTGTGATTTTTTTAAAATAAGCTAAGTCTGCAGGAAGGTGCCAGGGCAGTTGATTATCTTTACCAATCAGCCCATTGTTGTCCATTGCCACTACTATTGATAAGCACATTAATTAAGCCTGATTGAAGTAAAATATTAGATTATTTTACAATTTTTAAACTCATAGTGTCACTCATTCTAGCCTCATCATCTCCATTCAGAAAAGCTATTCTAGATAAGCTAGGTTTACCTTTCGATGTAGTCGCTCCAGAGATTGATGAAATGAGAAAAGACAGTGAATCTCCATTTGATTTGGTTAGCCGGCTGTCTAAACAAAAAGCTGTAGAAGTTTCCAAAACTCACTCTGGGCTTATTATTGCTTCGGATCAAGTTGCCACTTTAGAGTCTGGAGAAAACGTTGAAGATGAAATTCTAACAAAGCCAGGTACTCATGAAAAAGCCTTCTTGCAACTAAAAAAAAGCTCTGGAAGAAGTGTGAACTTTCTTACGGGGTTAGCTCTCATGAATACTGATACTAAAAAAATACAACTTCATGTTGAATATTACAAAGTTAAATTTAAAATGCTTTCAGATAATCAAATCTTAAATTACTTATCTAGAGAGGACACCCTTCACTGTGCTGGTAGTTTTAAATCTGAAGGACTTGGTATTGCATTATTCAACAGCATGGAGGGTGATGACCCTAATAGCCTTATTGGTTTACCAACAATTCAATTAATAAATATGCTCGCCAAGGAAAATGTTCACGTCCTATGAGTATTGTCTATCCGCAAGAATCTGGGTCGTTTTCGTCTGACTTAAAAAAAAATTATTGGGGGTCTTTATTTGGATCTTCAGAAGCGCTTGCGCTCACAGAGTTTGCAGAATCAAATAAAGGTGTCGTTCTTTATATTGCGAGAGATATTGCGCACCATGATGAAATTAAAAAAGCACTTTTATTTTTTAAGAAATCTATAGAAATTTTAGATTTTTCTAGCTGGGAAGTTTTAGCTTTTGATCACTTCTCTCCGCACCCTGATATTGTTTCTTCCAGGATTCACACCCTATCAAAATTATCATCTATCGAGACTGCAATTGTTGTTACAACAGTTGAAACGCTTTCACAAAGATTATGTCCAAAGGATTACATTAATAAGTACAGCCTTAATTTAAAAACTCGACAGGGTCTTGAGATTGATTCGTTTACCGAAAGCTTAATTAAGATTGGATATAGAAGGGTAACAACTGTAATGGAGCCTGGCGAGTTTTCCTTAAAGGGTGCGCTAATTGACCTATATCCGATGGGTGCTGCTAATCCATACAGGATTGATCTTTTTGATAATGAGATTGATTCTATACGCTCCTTCGATCCATCCACGCAAAGATCTATTGACGTTATTGAAGAAGTTTACCTTTTGCCCGCAAGAGAATTTGCTTCGGACAATCAAAGTATTAATATATTTAAGGAAAACTATCTGTCTGAATTTGGGAGTACTGATGGCTTTATATATACAGAAGTCAGTGAAGGTCGATACCCTGGTGGAATTGAATTCTACTTGCCATTATTCTTTGATAGAACCGATACTTTGTTTGATTACATCCCCAATAT
Source organism: Thiotrichales bacterium (assembly GCA_002711905.1). Lineage (GTDB taxonomy): Bacteria > Pseudomonadota > Gammaproteobacteria > PS1 > Pseudothioglobaceae > Pseudothioglobus. The sequence goes on along the minus strand of PASI01000002.1, from coordinate 79,149 downwards.
CTCTTCAATTGTCTACCAAAAAGGACTGGGTGAATTGTTGGAAACTCAAAGCAATGAATTATTGGAGCGGTTTGAATATTGTCAAAACTCATTGGAAAGACTCCCCCTTCCAATCAATAAAGTGTTCTTAGATAGTAGCGATTTTTTTAGTGCTCTTAATGACAAAAAACAGATACAAATTCAGACTTCAAAAATACAGCAAAATACAGGTCTGAATTTTTCATCCTCAATACTACCGCCTCTCAAAATTGAAGCTCAGGCAAAGAAACCACTTAACAAATTAATCAAATTCATTGAAAGCTTCAGGGGAAGGATTTTAATTGTATGTGAATCGGATGGAAGGCAAAGCGTTTTAGTAGATTTGTTATCCTCCTATGACCTTAAACCTACTCAGTGCTCTGATTGGATTGACTTTATTAATCAAAACTCAAAGCTCTGTATTACCAGTGCAAGACTAAACGAGGGGGTTGTATTTGAAAAAATAGCAATCATTTCTGAAAATAACTTATTCGGCAAGGATGCTATTAAACAGCAACGGAGGAGACGAGCAAAACATAAAGATTTCGATGAAGCAATCAAAAGTTTAGTTGAAATCCAGCTTGGGGACCCGGTTGTTCATGAGCATTATGGAATTGGTCGTTACCTTGGACTTGAAAGTCGAAGCTTTGATGAAAATCAGCAAGACTTTCTCTCACTTGAATATGCAAATGGCTCAAAGCTGATGGTTCCCATTACTAGCCTTAATTTGATCTCAAGATATTCTGGTGCGAGCTCTGATCATGCGCCTCTTCATAAACTAGGAAGTCAGCAATGGACTAAAGCAAAAAGAAAAGCAGCTGAAGCGCTCTATGATGTTGCTGCTGAGCTATTAGAAATCTATGCAAAGAGACAATCTCAAAAAGGATTCTCCTATCCTGCTCCCAATGATTCCTATAGTTCTTTTGTCTCAAGTTTTAAATTTGAAGAAACACCTGACCAACTTAAAACGATGAATGATGTTCTCTTAGATATGCAGTCTGATAGACCGATGGACCGCTTAGTATGTGGTGATGTAGGGTTTGGTAAAACTGAAATTGCAATGAGGGCAGCTTTTCTAGCAGTTGAATCCGGAAAGCAAGTTGCTATTCTTGTTCCTACAACCTTATTGGCTAATCAGCATTACCAAACCTTTAATGATCGATTTTCTAAATTCCCTATTGTTATTAAATCTCTATCTAGATTCCAGGATATGAAGGAACAAAAACAAATCAAGATGGAACTCAAAGAAGGAAAAATTGATATTGTCATAGGTACGCACAAACTTATCCAGGGTGACATTAAATATCAAAAATTAGGGCTAATTATTATTGATGAAGAGCATCGATTCGGGGTGAAACAAAAAGAATCATTAAAAAAAATTCGTGGTCAAAGTGATATATTAACCATGACTGCAACCCCTATTCCTCGCTCTCTTAATATGGCCCTTGGCTCTTTAAGAGAGCTTTCGATTATTGCGTCTCCCCCTGCAAAAAGAACTGCGATACAGACTTTTGTAGATCTATGGGATGACAACACAATTATTGAAGCATGCTCTAGAGAGCTTCATAGAGGGGGTCAAATTTTTGTTGTTCACAATGAAATCGATACCATCGATAACATGGCAGAGTCATTTAAAACACTTATGCCAAATTTAAAGATTCGAGTCGCTCATGGTCAAATGCCAAGCAAGGAACTTGAACAAATAATGACTGATTTTTATCATCAACGGTTCCAAGTACTAGTATGTACAACAATTATTGAAACGGGGATTGACATCCCAAGTGCCAACACCATTATCATTAATAATGCACAAAATTTTGGTCTTGCTCAGCTTCATCAATTACGAGGCCGAGTTGGACGCTCGCATCACAAAGCATATGCATATCTTGTCATAAAATCTCATCAATCTATTACTCAAAATGCCAAAAAGCGACTTGATGCCATTGCCTCACTAGAGGAACTTGGTGCTGGCTTTATGTTAGCTAATCATGATCTAGAAATAAGGGGTGCTGGTGATTTGTTGGGAGAAAATCAAAGTGGAAAAATTTCAGAAATTGGCTTTAACCTCTATCATGACTTATTAAAACGCACAATTCATGCCATTAAAAATAATACCAAACTAGACATTAGAGAGGCACTTACTGAAGAGGTTGAGATTAGTCCTGGAATTGCATGTATTATTCCAGACACCTACCTTCAAGATGTTCATGAACGATTAATCATCTATAAAAGAATTGCTAGTGCGGACAATGAGGAGGAATTGAAAGAACTTAAGATTGAGATGATTGACCGTTTTGGAGCTCTTCCAGACTCGACAAGTAATTTATTCGAATCCACGTCACTAAAAAACTACTCAAATGATATAGGCATTCTAAAAATTAATATTTATGATGAGAAAGCTGAAATTACTTTAAAGGAAAAGAATAATATCGATACATCCAAAATTATTAATCTCATACAAACAAATCCTCAACAATTTCGATTAAAAAATCAAAATACTCTAGTTATTAATGAATCAATGGAGCCCGACCTCTCAAGAATTTCTAAGATAAGTAAACTTCTTAGCACCTTAGTCTAAAGTGTTTAAATAAATTAAGCTATTGGTTTAAATGTAACTTAACAAGCTAACCCAAAGGCGGACTTTTAGGAGCTAAATACCTAATAGCTGGAACGATTACTAGGGCTGCAAAAAATAACACAATCAGACATCCTAGAAGATCACCAATTAAATAATTTTTAATAAAGGCTGTAGCATTAATTCTCTCTATATGCTCAAACTTTGATGAAATATATGAATTTGTGAAGAAAGCTATAAGCGTATTAAATAAAGCAGTTAGAATGGCTAAGAAAAGTAAGTGCTGAAAAACTACTTTATCGCCATCAAAGAAATTTGATAGTTTAAAAAATCTCATGCTAGAGATTGCAAGAATTGGACTAGTCAAACTCGCAACATTCTGAAGCAGAGCAACCTGTGAGAAAACAGGTTGAGCATGAAACCAATAATCTGAAAAAACTGTTGCCAAAAATACAGCCAGTACAACTTTAAAATCAAACAATAAGAAGCATAATAACATTACCCCCAAAGGAAGCCAAATCAGGTTTCCAATAAAAGGATATGAGGGGCCATTAATGAAATAAACAAGGACAATCGAAAAAAATGTAATTAGATGAGGCTGAAGAATTGAACTTAAATTACTTGNCAAAGATTTAGTGGATATCATTTNGANTTCCTTAGCTACTATTAAAGGATGAAGAATAAAGTAGAATCTGACTTCATAGCCTAAATAGAAAAGCTATTTATCTTGAATGAATTTCTTAAACTTTACTTAAAATATCAGTCTTTTAATTTAATTAGTTGTCGTATTTAATCAGTCTAAGACTCATGTCTAAGTCGAATATAATTAATCCTCTAGTTAAGTCATAATTGAAAAGTTAAAATCATCTCTCTCTTATCTTCAGAGGATTGATTAGCACTAATAACATTACTAGATGTAAGAAAGAGAACAGCCCTTTTGATAGTTGATAAAGAATATTTAGAGAAATAAGGATCGTTCTTTATTGAAGTAATCGTCACATTTGCATTAGAAGTAACAAAAGAGAAGACAGCCCTTTCTACTTCTGAGTAACCGCNCAAACCCAACTCTTTTTCACACTCATCAAGAGCTTGTCTTAGTTTAAATAATCTACTGACTGCATTTTTCATTTATTACCTCATAAATTAATCAAAAAAAATGATTATNAATCATATCACTTTATAAATGTTAGTTCCAGTATACAAGAAACTTACATACCAGAAAAACTAATNCATTTCACCTTATGGTGCAACTCTTAAATATTAAATTGTTGCTTAAGACTAATATACTCAATTGCTTTAATTCTGGGCCCGAATTGGCTCACAACCCTTGATGAAGCAGTATTAGCAAAATCAGCAGCCCAAGAAAAGTCCTTGCCTTGACTTATAGCGTACAAAAAAGAACCTGCAAACATGTCACCTGCGCCATTTGTATCGACTGCGCTTGCTAATACACCTGCAGTTTGAATTAGATGAGTTCCATCAAACACTAATGACCCGCCCGGTCCTCTAGTAATTGCAAAAGTCTTTGCATAATTTTTTAACTTCTCAGCGGCAGCCTCAATTGTATGTGTACCAGTGAAGCTTCTAGCCTCATCACCATTGCAGAAAATAAGGTCAAGACCATCATCTCCGATAATAGTTTTGATATTTTCTGAAAAAACCTCTACAACAAATGGATCAGAAAGACTTAATGCGGTTTTAACACCATTTTGTTTAGCATAATTCATTGCATCTCTTGCAACTGCAGTTCTTTCATCATCAGTTACTACATAACCCTCTATATAGAGCCAGTCAGAGTTCGCTAAAGCTTTTTCATCAATCTCAGTATAAGAGAGTTCCAAGCTTGCGCCTAAATTAGTATTCATCGTTCTTTCAGCATCTGGCGTAACCATAACGAGACACTTGCCAGTAACGCCATTGGAGGGCTCTACTTGATGAAAGTCAACGCCAGATTTTTTTAGATCTTTAACAAAAAAAACGCCCACTTCATCATCGGCAACTTTACCTGAAAAAAAAGCAGGAGAGCCAAACTTACTTGCTGCAACAACTGAATTACATGCAGAGCCTCCGCAACTCATTTTCACAGGGATACGCTGTGTCGTTAGAGAATCGATGAGATATTTTTGTCGCTCTTCATCAACAAGTGTCATTAAACCTTTGCCAATTTCATTATCTTTGAGAAATGAATCATTGACAATGACTTCTGTATCAACAATAGCCGCACCAATTCCATAAATATCATATTTTTTCATTAACTTCAAACTCCAAATTGATCAATAAATAATTCATTCTTTCAGTAAANCTGGAATCGGAAAACTAACAGACTCTTCAGCCCCATCTACTTCAATAACTTCAGTTCCACCACTGGACATTAGAAATGAAACTACCTCCTGAACCAATATTTCAGGCGCTGATGCTCCCGCAGTTAAACCAATAGAGTTAATCCCATTCAGCCATTCATTGTCAATATCCTCAACGCCATCAACTAGATAGGAAGGTTTTCCTTGNTTATCGGCAATCTCTCTTAAACGATTAGAGTTTGAGGAATTTTTTGAGCCAATCACAATAAGAATTTCAGAATTCTTAATAACCTTTTTTACTGAGTCCTGACGGTTTTGNGTTGCATAACAAATATCACTCTTCTTAGGAGACTGAATATTAGGAAATTTAACTTTCAAAGCCTCAACAATTTCATTTGTATCATCTATTGATAGAGTCGTTTGGGTCGTGAAAGAGATGTCTCTCCCCTGTTCCAATTCTATTTTCTCAACATCACGTATTGATTCAACCAAGTCTATATTATTATTTTCAGTTGCCTGTCCAAGGGTTCCCTCTACTTCAGGATGCCCAGCATGGCCAATAAGAATTACTTGATGATTGTTTTTTTGGCGACGTGTTACCTCTTTGTGCACTTTTGTAACAAGTGGACACGTTGCATCATATATGACAGCTGAAATATCATTTGCCTCTTTTCTGACCNCTTGCGATACGCCATGCGCACTATAAATGACCACACTTCCACTAGGAACCTCANAGATCTCATCTACAAATATAGCGCCCTTATTCTTAAGGTTATTGACCACGAATTTATTATGAACTACTTCGTGACGAACATAGATTGGAGGTCCATGCTTTAAGATAGCGCGCTCAACAATCTCAATAGCACGGTCCACTCCAGCACAAAAACCCCTAGGATTTGCTAAATATATCTTCAAAATTTAATACACAATAGTTAAAAAATTAACTAGTGGATGCAGGATGAAGCGCAGAGAGTATTTGAAAAATTTTATTTCGAAGTTCTGAGCGATGAACAATCATATCGATAGCNCCCTTCTCGAGCAAAAACTCACTTCTTTGAAAACCTTCTGGTAACTCCTCACGAACCGTCTGCTCCACAACTCTTGCACCAGCAAAACCAATTCTTGCATTTGGTTCTGCAATTTGAATATCGCCAAGCATCGCAAGACTCGCAGAAACTCCCCCCATCGTTGGATCAGTTAAAACCGAAATGAATGGTATTTTATTATCCGATAGTAATTTAACAGCAAGAGATGTTTTAGACATCTGCATTAATGAGAAAAGCCCTTCTTGCATTCGAGCACCGCCACTTGCCGAAAAACAAACTAAAGGATGATTATTCTTAATAGCTATATGAGCTGCTCGTACAAACTTTTCGCCAACAACAGAACCCATTGAGCCGCCCATGAAGCTGAAATCAAATGCTACAGTAACAATAGGCATGCCTTTTAAAAAACCTGATTTTGCAATTAGAGCGTCTTTTTCCTTNGTTTTTTTTTGTGCTTCTTGATAACGATCCTTATATTTCTTTTGGTCTTTGAACTTAAGAGGATCGACCGATTGAACATTTGGCGCTATCTCAACTTGATTTTCCATATCAAGAAAATCTTGAATACGCCTTCTGGCAGAAATTCTTAGATGATGATTACATTTTGGACAGACANAGAGAAGACGTTCAAGCTCCTCTTGGTAAAGCACCCTATTGCACTCAGGGCATTTACTCCACAGTCCTTCTGGAATATTTTTTTTAGCATTCTTGCCAATCGATGGCATTATTTTTTCTAACCAACTCATAATATGCCTTAGTTAAGTAATTGCACTCGAGATTTCTTTTGCTAACTTTCCAACCTTGGTGACCATTTTATCTTTATCAGAAGAAAGCTCTTCGACAATAGAGACAAGGGCACTTCCAACNATNACTGCGTCAGCGTTTTCACCAACCTGTCTAGCAGTNTCAGCATTTTTTATACCAAAACCAACTCCGACAGGAAGCTGAATATAATTTCTCATTCGTTTAAGATGATAATTGACAGAATCAATATCAAGATTTGCAGCACCCGTCACACCTTTAAGAGAAACATAATAAATATATCCACTGGCTATTTTAGAAATCTGCTCTAAACGCTCATCTGTTGTAGTGGGAGCAACTAAAAAGATTAAATCAATCTTATATTTATCAAGCTCTTGTTTAAGATCTGAAGCCTCCTCTGGAGGCATATCTACAACTAAAATTCCATCAACTCCAGCTTCATCAGCTCTAATTGCAAATGCTTCATAGCCATAGACCTCAATAGGATTGGTGTAGCCCATCAAAACGATACCAGTCGCCTGGTTATGTTCTCTAAACCTCTCCACTATTGCAAAAACATCATGTAAATTAATGCCCTCTGAAACTGCTCTTTCATGAGACTTCGCGATAACAGGTCCATCCGCCATAGGGTCAGAGAAAGGCATTCCTAATTCAATAATGTCAGCACCACTATCAGCCAAAGTAAAGACAAGTGCCTCACAATTGTCTAATCCTCCATCACCTGCAGTAATGAAAGGAATGAATGCTGTCTTATCTAATTCATCAAGTTTTTTAAAAATATTAAAGATTCGTGACATATTATTATTTCTGTTTACATTAATGAAATTTTAACATAGGGAAACTCTCACTCTATTTAAGTGATTTTTTATTTTGAATAAGAATGAACTGCGTCTACTAAGACTTTCATACTTTCAGGATTGACCTCTGGGGTAATGCCATGTCCAAGATTAAATACGTGCCCAGTTGAGCCTTGAAACTGATCTAAAATTTTATTCGCTTCACTTTTTATGACCTCGGGTGATGCGTAAAGTACCGATGGATCAAGGTTACCCTGAAGTGCAACTTTCGAGCCAATCCTTCTTTCCGCCTCTCCAATTTCAACTGTCCAGTCAATACCAACAGCATCACAACCAGTTGATGCAATTTGCTCAAGCCAGGCAGATCCACCCTTTGTAAAAAGAGTTACAGGAATTGTTTTACCTTCGTAGTTACGGTTAATTCCAGCNACTATTTTTGACATATACCTTAAGGAAAAGTTTTCATAACTGGCCTTATTTAAAAGACCNCCCCAAGTATCAAAAATCATAACTGAGTCCGCTCCAGCCTCGATTTGAGAGTTAAGATAATCAATGACTGTATCAGCNAATACATCTAAAAGTTGATGCATATGCTTCGGATTTTCATACATCAAGCCTTTAACCTTTGAAAAATTCTTGCTTGATCCNCCCTCAACCATATAAGTAGCAAGCGTCCATGGACTTCCAGTAAAACCAATTAATGGAACCCTTCCTCTGAGATTTTTTTTAATTACAGAGACAGCTTCACTCACGTAAGAGAGATCTTTCGACACATCTGGCTNAGTTAATTGCTCAATATCTGCAAGCGATACAAGTGGACGGGAAAATTTAGGACCCTCCCCCTCAACAAAATGAAGTCCAAGACCCATAGCATCTGGAATAGTCAAAATATCTGAAAAGAGAATTGCTGCATCTAAATCAAAACGCTCTAGCGGCTGAAGGGTGACTTCGCAAGCTAAGTCGCTTGACTTACATAGCGTTAAAAAATCACCTGCTTTTTTTCGAGTTGCTCGGTATTCAGGTAGGTAACGACCTGCTTGTCTCATCACCCAAATAGGTGTTCGAGTGACTTCTTTCTTTAGTAACGCATTAATGTAGTCAAATGCCATTATTATGTCTCAAAATAGTTGATTATATCAATTTTAAATTTTTATCTTAAGTTTCCTTCTGACACAAAAAAAGCCACATTTGTGGCTTTAAGAATGAATCAATTTNAGTTTAACGCTTGAAAGCGCCGTAGCGAGACTTAAACTTCTCAACACGTCCAGCAGTATCCATAATCTTNTGCTTTCCTGTGTAAAAAGGGTGACAGCTTGAACAAACGTCAAGATGAATTTCATCTTTACCTGAAGTTGAGCGCGTCTCAAATGAGTTACCGCAACTGCACACAACTTTAATCGTTTGATATGAAGGGTGAATATCTGTTTGCATAGCTTTAAGTCTTCAAGTTTTCAAAAGAGGTGAATTATATACTATCTCTCAGCTGGGGTAAATGTTTTAACACTTAAAGCATGAAGCTCACCACTCTTTATTTCCTCTTTTACAAGTCCTAAAACCAGCCTTTGTCTTTGAAGCAAGGATAATCCTTCAAAGATAGGGGAGACAATAACAGCTGAGCAGTTACAACCATCTCCTTCCATAGCTACTTCTGATCCTTCTAGACCTGATTCAAGCTTTGCTTGTACTTCTTCTAAAGTCATAATAATTCACTTAATATAATTTAATTAAAAACTATTTTACTAAATTCATTTAGCTTATGCGCCAAAGGCACCTTTAAGTGCAAAGAAAAATAAAATCGACATTAATGCCCCAGCTGGCAATGTGATAACCCATGACAAAAATATCTTATTAATAACTTGCGTATCTAAAGCAGCCATTCCTCGAGCAAGGCCAACACCCAATACCGCGCCAACCAATACTTGTGTTGTTGAAACAGGGATTCCAGTTCCTGACGCTATGACTACTGTTGCTGCAGCTGCAAGTGTNGCGGCAAAACCACGAGATGGAGTAAGCTGAGTAATTCCAGTACCGATAGTTGCAATAACTTTATGGCCATAAGTGATAAGTCCAACAACAATACCAAAACCACCAACTAATAATATCCATANTGGGAGCGCACTTTTAGAGCCAATAAGGCCACCACTCTCAATAACACTGTATATCGCTGCCAATGGACCTATAGCATTAGCTACATCATTAGAACCATGAGCAAAAGCCATTGCCGCCGCTGTAATAATCATAAGCACACCAAAAACTCTCTCCATCGATGCAAAGGAGAAATCTTTATTTTCATCGGGATTAAGATGTATGTTTCGAATCATTAGAGTCCCAAGAATTGCAACAAGAAGACCAGAACCTAAAGCCAGTAAATAACTTGAAGACGTACTAAAACTCAAACCAACATGCTTTAATCCTTTAAATATAGTTACTAAAGAGACTACAAAACCAACTAGAAACATGTAATACGGGACATATTTCTTTGCATTATCAAAAGGATTTTGAGTATCAATAATTAAATTTTGAAGACTCCTAAACAGGATAAAGGAAATGATTCCAGCCAATACTGGAGAAGCTATCCAGCTTATTATAATTTGAAATACTTTATTCCAAGCAACAGCATCAACACCAACACCAACAGCGCCAAACCCCACAATCGCGCCTACAATGGAATGTGTTGTAGAAACCGGCCAACCTAATGACGATGCAATTAATAACCAACTACCTGCCGCTAATAATGATGCCATCATGCCATATACTAATAAATGTGGATCATTAGTAAATAATTCNGCATCTAAAATACCTTTACGAATCGTAGCTGTCACTTCACCGCCAGCTAGAATTGCGCCTGCAAATTCAAAAATAACTGCAATAATAATTGCTTGTTTGATTGTAACAGCGCCAGAACCTACCGATGTACCCATTGCATTTGCAACATCGTTTGCGCCAATGCCCCATGCCATAAATGTACCAAAAACAATTGCAAGTATTAGTAATACATTGCCGTAATTTGCAATAATATCCATGAAAGTNCTACCGTTATTTAGTCAACATTACTTCAAAACGCGAACCAACTTTCTGGGCTGCGTCAGCAGTTTCACCGAGCCACTCAATCGCTCGATAATAGAATATAACATCTATCGGTGGTAATGAAGATTCAACCAGAAATAACTTATTACGAATTATCTCTTGAGCAACATCAGTTTCATGCTCTAAATCATTAACTTGCTTAATCATTTTGTTTACAATTTTTCGCTGTCGACTACTAAATGCAGTTTCTAAAAGCTCATCCAATTCATTAATGGCCACGAGTGCAGCTGCCGAGGTCTTAATACAAATCTTAGCAAGCCCTAAAAAGTCATCTGCAAACTCTTTCGGAAATACCATTTGGCGCGACATCATTAGGCCAGCAAGGTCTTTTGTAATATTAGCAATAGAGTCTTGAATTAAGAGAACATCTAACAGATCCCTTCGTGAAAAAGGCATCATGAATGTACTCGGTAAATTCATTCTTAATTTTTTCTTCAATACATCCGCTTTTTGCTCTTTTTTTCCAATTGAGAGTTTCGCTAATTTAGCCTTTTCCCAATCTTCAGAGTTAGCAGCGTTTGCAAAAACGCCAAACTCCTTAATACAGGAATGCACTTGCTTCATATGTTGTTGTAATGGGCTTATTGGAGACTTTCCAAATAAACCAGATATATTGCCTTTTTTAGTCAAATAATTACTCCATAGTTATAGGATTGAAATATACCATAATATCTATTCAAAAATAGATTTTACAAGTGGTAACAACCTGTTTTTAATTTGCTCAAAACAAAGCTCAAAGGCCTCATAATTCTTTCCATCAGGATCATCAAACCCCATGTGTATAACTTTAGTATTGCCTGGAAATATAGGGCATGTTTTTTTTGCGTTATCGCAAACTGTCACCACTAAATCAAAATCATTATGAAGCAAAGACTTTATATTCTTAGAGCAATATTCATCTCTCCAAATATTATTAAACTGAAGCACTTTCTTTGCATTAGGATTCACTTTGCCACTTGCATCAACGCCACTAGAATAAGCTTTGAATTGATCTCCAAATTTGCTATTAATTAATGCTTCAGCAATAATACTCCGACAACTATTTCCAGTGCACAAAACCAATACTTTCTTTGCCATAGTTAATTCTTATAAGTCTGATTTAAAAACTTTCATAAAAACTACAGCCGCACATACAGCTCCCAAAATAGTTGCAACAATATAAATCCATAGGTGTTCAACATTTCCACTTATAAGAGCTGGCGCAATACTTCTTGCAGGATTCATACTAGCGCCTGTTATGGGTCCTGCAAACATTGATTCGAGCCCAACGGTCAATCCTATTGCCAATCCCGCAAAATCCTTAGTCGCCTTTCCATGAATTGCTGAAGAACAAATAACAATCATCAGAATAAAAGTCAGTATAAATTCAAAACCAAAAGATTGAGATACAGAACCACTTGGAAGGGTTGCCCCCAGATAGCTCACGTCAGACACTAAAGCAAAATTCTCTCTCAATAGTAAATAAAGGGCTAAGCTTGCAAGTACTCCACCAACTAATTGAGCTGCAATGTAGGGTATAACATTTTTTCTTTCAAATTCACCCATTGACCAAAAAGCAATTGTCACAGCTGGATTGAAGTGAGCACCTGAGACATGTGCAAAACTGTAGATTAATGCAACAATAACAAACCCAAAGGTTAAAGCAACTCCAACGTGCCCGATTGCATTAGTGATATCATTAATAATAATGGCGCCTGTTCCTGCAAAAACAAGAATAAAAGCGCCAAGCAATTCTGCAATTAATTTTTTTTTCATCTTGAATAAGTTAATTTAACTAAAAAAATTATCATAATAAAGTATCAATATTTCATCCTTATGACAAATGTAGTTTAAATTTGGAGTCTAAGAACATAAAGGGTAACATTATACAAAAAATCTAAATTAATTATTTCTTAGTACCAAGTATTTCGAGATATAACCTAAGCCAAACTAAAATGAATACTGCCATTATATTAGGTGCTGGACAAGGCACTCGCATGAACTCAAATATTGCCAAAGTACTTCATAAGGTTGGCAACAAGAGCCTCCTTCAACATGTGATTGACTCATCAAAACCAATCGTTGATTCTGTTAATGTAATCGTTGGACACAATTCCAACTCAGTCAAAAATGAAACCATTGGTCAAGAAATAAATTGGGTTCAACAAAAAGAACAACTTGGAACTGGTCATGCAGTTCAACAGGCAATACCATACATAGATGAGGGGTCGCTATGTTTGATTTTATATGGAGATGTGCCACTTATCAAAACTCAGACACTTCAAAAATTAGCCAGTAGAGCGGAGCCTTCAGGCTTTTCCTTATTAAGCGTCATGATGGAAAATCCCTATGGTTATGGCAGAATTATTCGAGATTCAAAAAATTCCATTCTGTCAATTGTTGAGCAAAAAGATGCGAGTAAAGATGAACTTCAGATCAGAGAAATTAATACAGGAATCATGGCAATCAAAGGCACACTATTAATAAAATATTTAAAAGAATTAGAACCAAATAATTCTCAAGGTGAGCTTTATCTGACCGATATTGTTGAAAAAGCAGTCAAAGATAATGTTAATATTGCCTCATTTATATGTGAGAGTCCTACAGAGGTCATGGGTATTAACGATAAAACTCAATTGTCTGAAGCTGAAAGAGTATATCAACAAGATAAAGCTAATAATTTAATGTTAGAGGGTCTTACTATTATGGATCCAAAGCGTTTTGATTGTCGTGGTAACTTAAACTTTGGAAATGACTGCGTGATAGATGTCAATGTAGTGTTTGAAGGTGATAATAGTCTAGGTAATAATGTGTTAATTTCGCCGAACTGTATCATAAAAGATTCTAAAATCGGCGATAATTCTAATATATTGCCTAATTCAATTATTGACAATGCTGTCATTGGATCAAATACAAGTATTGGTCCTTTTGCAAGAATTCGTCCTGAAACAAAGATAGGTAATCATTCAAAAATTGGCAACTTTGTTGAAGTAAAAAAATCGTCAATTCAAAATAATTCAAAAGTCTCACACTTAAGCTACATTGGTGACAGCAAAATAGGTACCGATGTGAATGTTGGTGCTGGAGTCATCACATGTAATTATGACGGCGTCAATAAATTTCAAACGGAGATTAAGGATGGCGCTTTTATCGGCTCTAACAGTCAACTAGTAGCGCCAGTAGTGATTGGCAAAAATGCAACGATTGGTGCTGGCTCTACTATTACTCAGAATACGCCAGACGATAAACTCACACTGAGTCGAAATAAACAATCGACAATTAGTAAATGGAAACGTCCTCTTAAGAAATAAAGTCTGTCTCATAAAGGATACATCTTAATGTTAGATCTACCAAAAAATGTATGGATATTGACGGCTTGTCAATCTTTGTTTATGTCGCTCAGTGTTTTTATAGTTTTTGTTGCAGGAATTATCGGTAGTGACCTTTCTCCAGTAAAAAGCTTGTCAACTTTACCTGTTGCAACTATTGTTGTAGGAGCTGCGGTCAGTGTTATTCCTGTGATAAAACTGATGTCAATATTCGGCCGAAAAAAAGTTTTTTTAAGTGCGTGTCTGTATACAATTTTGTTGATTTCTCTTTGTATTTTTTCAATCACTAAAGAAATGTTTTTTCTCTTTAGTTTTTCAAGCTTTTGTCTCGGAGCTAGCGTATCAACGATGATGCAATTTCGGTTCGCTGCAATTGAGAGTGTTGAACCTGAAAAAAGACCATCAGCAACTGCGGTTGTTCTTCTTGGCGGATTAGTTTCTGCTTTTCTTGGAACCGAAGTTGCAACTTTAGGAAAACATTATTTTGAAACTGACTTTGTAGGGTCTTTTGTTCTACTCGCTTTTCTATTTGTAATTGCATTCATTCTGATGACTTTTTTTCAGCCAGCTGTAAAGTTTAAAGAACAAGTAGATGAATCCAAAAGACCCTTATTAGAGATTGTCAAACAAGGTTCTTTTATAGTTGCTGTTTGTGCTGCAACAACTGGGTATGTAGTTATGAGCTTCATTATGACTGCTACTCCAGTAAGTATGCATGTTATGGATGGTCACTCACTTCATCATACTAAGATAGTACTCCAAAGTCATGTCATTGCAATGTTTCTTCCCTCACTATTTACAGCAATTATAGTTCGATATATGGGTTTAACTCGAATGATGCTTTTGGGCGTTGTATTATTCTTTATATCTATAATTATTGCCTTTGTGAGCCATGCGCTTACTAATTACTGGTGGTCTTTAGTGCTTCTAGGCCTTGGATGGAACTTTCTATTTATTGGCGGTACAAACTTACTTTCTAGATCATACAATGAGAATGAAAAGTTTAAAGTTCAATCCATTAATGATTTTCTAGTGTTTGGTCTGCAAGCGCTTGCAGCTCTCTCAGCAGGCTGGTTTGTATTTAATTTTAGTTGGGAGGTTGTTCTTCTTTCAGTTATCCCATTACTTTTTATGCAATTTGCTCTTCTATTATGGTGGTTAAAGAAAAAAGATTAATTATGGGTAGTTTTTTTCTAATATAATTCAAAAAATTGTTTTGGAGCTATAAATGTTTGAAGTTAATCCACTCACACCCTCAATTGGAGCTGAGATTTCAGGCGTATCGCTTAATAATGAATTAAACAATGATACTGTCGAGCAAATATATAATGCCCTTATTAAGTATCAAGTCATTTTTTTTAGAAATCAAAATCTTTCACCAGAGTCACATCTTAAATTAGCAGAAAGTCTTGGAGAAATTGATCCTGGGCACCCCGTTTATCCTCATGTAGATGGCTATCAAAGTATTGTTTTACTGAGGAATGATGCTAATAATAGGCCTGATACTGCTGACTGGCATAAAGATTTAACTTTTAAATCAAACCCTCCTTTTGCTAGCATACTCCATGGGGTCAAAGTTCCTAAGGTTGGTGGTGATACCCTTTGGGCCAGTATGAGTGCCGCATATGATCAATTGCCAGATGGCTGGAAAGACTATCTAGAAGAACTTGAGGCTATCCATGATATGGGAACATTTCGCAATGATTATTATAAAGAAGGTGGCGTTGAGTCAATTAATAATGCTCTCAAAACTGTTGGATCAGCAGTTCATAAGGTCATTGAGACGCATCCAATATCCGGTCTTAAATATATCAATGTCAATCAGTCGTTTACACGAAATATTGTTAATGAAAATCAAGGCCCGAGCGATCATGTATTGCAATTTATATTTCAACATATTAATAAACCTGAGTTCCAAGTTAGGTTTCACTGGGAAGATAACTCTATTGCTATTTGGGACAATCGAATAACCCAGCATTATGCAGTATGCGACTACTTGCCTGGATTCAGGCATATGCAGCGTATCACTGTTATTAACGACAAAAGGGATAATCATAGAGCGCCNAGAGTCGACTTAGCTTAAATGTGTGAAGCCCTGTTTTAAATCCCTTATAAGTTCGTTTGTATCTTCAAGTCCTATACTCAAACGAACTAAATGCTTGCCATCATGAACCCATTGACCATCTCTCTTGTATGGTCTTGCAGTTAACAGGCTTTTATAACCACCCCAGCTAAAACCAAGAGCAAACATTTCAAGTGCATTAATAAATAGAGCAATTTTCTCTGCACTATAAGACTCTTTGAATGTAAATGCAAATAAGCCAGATGATCCTGAAAAATCTCTTTTCCATAAAGTATGTTGAGGGTGTGACTCTAAGCTAGGATGAATGACGCAATCGACAATATCCTGTTTTTCAAGCCACCGAGCTATCTCATTTGCTGACTTCTCATGAGCTTCCAATCGAACTTTAAGAGTTCTTAAACCTCTAAGCGCAACATAACAATCTTGAGGATTAGTGTAATTCTCAACAGTATTGAAATAGTCTGCCAATTCGTCAGCATACTTTTTATTAACTGTAGCACAGCCCATCAAAACATCTGAGTGGCCACAGATATACTTAGTGACTGATTGAATTGCAATATCAGCCCCAAGATTAAGTGGCTTTAGATATAAAGGAGTAGCCCAGGTACTATCAATTATTGTCATAATGCCCGCTTTTTTTGCAGCCTTTACAACTTCTAAAATGTCTTGAATTTCAAATGTATTTGAACCTGGAGACTCTAGAAATATTAGCCTAGTATTTTTAGTAATATAGTTACTAATTTCAGATCCAATATTAGATTCAATATGCGTTGTTTTAACATTATATTTCGCAAGAATCTTATGACAAAATCTTGAGGTTGGACCATAAACATTATCACAAACTAAAACCTCATCGCCGCTTTGAGTAAAAGCCATCAAAGTATTCGTTATTGCATTAATGCCTGATGGAAATGCATAAGTTCTGTGACCATTTTCAAGCTTACAAATTGCCTCTTCAAAGGNTTTCTGAGTGGACAAGCCATGTGTTCCATAATCAACCCCTGGATAATTACCCTCAAGAGCTAACTGCATATCCTCAAAATTATTAAATAACACCGTAGATCCACTTTGAATATTCGGATTGACAGTTCGTATTTCGCGACCACCATACTTTTGGGTATAGTCTATCCAGCCAACATCATTACTTTGCTTTGACATATAAATAATTATTTTAAGAGTTGGNTCTCATCATATGAGGAATTGAATGCTTTGTCCAGCAATTTTTCTAAGCAAATAAAATCAAAGAAATATTAACTGACTAACAGCTGGGCAATAGAGTGCCGATTTTGAGGGAAGCTGAAAAAATGNTTCAAGTACGTCACTGTATTTTTTGATTTGCGCGTGGTGAGCAATTTTTTGCCTTTCTATAAATGCTTTAATACTTTCCCCCTCGTTTAGAGAGGCAGTTTTAAAATCTATAATCCACAACACTCCATCCTCAACAAATAATCGATCAACAATAATGGTTTGGGCTGAGTCACTAAATTCTGACTCAACCTCTGTTGACTCTCTGTGCTTAAAAATCCATTCAAAGTTATTATCTCGCCTAGTATTTACTAGAAGGCTTAAAATTAAATTAGATAAAGANTGGAGTAATCTTGTTGGCACCCCCCTCTCTCTTAGCATTGTCTCAATACTCAAAGTTGATGGATTAAATTCAGCATGCTCCAGGTAGTAGTGAACAATAGTGCCTAGAGTGCCTTGATAAATTAAATCAAAAGTTTTTGGTTTGTTATTTGACTTGTCAATATAACTTTCCTCTCTCTCTAAAGGTGGCGTTAATGTTTTATTGCGAATCAGTTTGGGGGCTTTTTCTATCTCTAGATTGATTTGATTTTGAACATTTACAGTATCCAAATTTTTCTCATAATAACTGCCTAGTAATGATAGAAATGAACCGGTTGNAGGCCTTCCATTTTTTGANACAGCGCCCAATAAATGAACTNTATCNTTGGCCCGACTCATTGCCACATAGAGGAGCCTCATTAACTCAAAGTGTGATTGCTGCTTTTTTAGATGCTGCAAGTACAAGTATGTCTCACTCTCACTGTCCTCATAGGTTGGCTTAATAGGAGCCAACAATACATTATTATCTGAAAACTCTTGAATTTGCATTAATTGAAGATTGTCATTCCTGCCCTTTTTGCCTAGTCCAGGAATAATGACTGTATCAAACTCCAAACCCTTAGCTTGATGAATTGTCATTAACTTTATATTTGCACTTCTTGATGGTGCATATAAATCTTGAAGCATTGACTCAATCGTTTTGGTATTCAGCACCTGATTTGACTCACAATGATTTAACAATTTCAGAAACTGGGTTTTGATACTTTTTTCTTGCTCGTCTAACTCTTTGTCTTTGCAAAGCTGATCTAATACAAATGAAAAGCGCTCAACAAAAGAAAACNTACCCTCAAGCAAAATAGCCTCTTTAGTAGCTAGGTAAATATGTCGACTCCTATTGATAGCATCAGTACTCAAATTTTGCACCGAATCCAAATTCTTTAATTGATTTAAAATTGTTTGATCTGATGACTGACTAAGAACTAGCAAGTCTTTTAGTCTAAGACCACACCAAGGAGCTCTAAGAATTGAAAGCCATGCAAGCTTATCACTCAAGCTTAGAAGGGCTCTTGTTAGACTCAATAAATCTCTTGTAAAAAGATTCGATCGAAGNGATTCAGTTTTTATTGATTCAAAATTGATATTGTGTTTTTTAAGCGCAGAACTAAGCTCGCCTAAATGAGACCTTGATCTAACAAGGACAGCTACTTCATTCTCTTGGTTATTGAGGAGTGATTCTTTAATAATTCTTACTATTTCTTCTGACTCTTCTCGGTCTTGATTTGGACCAAAAGGATAGAAAGATATAGCGTTTTTTTGCTCTACTTTGGATGCTGGGTCAGACTTTGAGTAATGAATAGAGCCTACGATTAAATCATCATCATTTGGAAAAATTTTGGCAAAAATATCATTATTTTCACAGACAATGCTTTTAGTTGATCTAAAGTTAGTGTTAAGAATCAAAGGTATAATTNTAAGGTTNGCAATTCCANTTCTGACGACCTCAAGAAATATTCCAACTTGTGACTCTCTAAATTTATAGATAGACTGCATAGGATCACCAACAAAAAAAATGGTTTTGCCATCATTCTTCTGCCAACCATCAACAAGCTTTTGAATTAAATTTAATTGTAAATAGGAAGTATCCTGAAACTCATCCACTAGAATATGTTTAATTTGATAGTCTAGCAGCAGAGCAATGTCACTCAACTCCTCACAAGTATCTAGCGCATTTATTGCCTGCAAACTGACTTCAGAGAAATCTTGAACACCTTTTTCATCAAAAATAACTTTAAGCTCTGCAACGCTTAACTTTAATACCTGAGCAATGTTCGTAATAGATTTTTTTGTAAACTCAGGAAAATGAACGCTTGGTAAATTATGTAGATTACTCAGCATTTTTTTTAACTCAAATTCAGAATCTAAACTTTCAATAAACTTCTTTAATTGAGCCTTTTCCTCTTTTAGTTCTGCTGGGAATCCAATTGTTACATCAATTTTCTTTCTCCAAGATCCTGAACTTTTAGTGATCAGAATTTCAGCAATAGTTTTCCAATCTTTTAAATCATTAAGNTCTGATCCTGGAAGTTTTGAGATCTGTGAAATATCTTCTCTCTTACTGGCCTGCAATAAGCCAAAGAAATTAACTCCAAGAATTTTTTGAGAAGCCCCCCTAAGAGCTTCTAGATAATCAGCTATTAAAGTTTGTGAGATGACTTCCAGTGATTTAACATCCAAAGCACCGTCAATGAAGAACCTTGGGAGCCACTGCTCTCTTTTAGCGAGCATCTCTACTATTAAACGGTAAAACCTATCGACATGATTATCAAGATAAAGTAAGACTGAAGAAACACTTGATTTGTATTCTTCATCGTCTATCAATAGCAAGGTGTTTTCTGCCGCTTGATGATAGATAAAGTCGTACTCATATGAGTCTATTATTGTTCTAGGCGGAATCAATTGATCAAGGGAAGGGAACCTCGAAACAATCAAGTTGGATAATGAGTCAATAGTAATGACTTTAAGGCGTGAGGGGTGTCTTACAAGATCCCAGCCTCTCTTCTTTGACTGCTTTAAAGCTTGTACAGCTAGATTATATGTTTTAAGTTTATGAGGCTCCTCAGGTGGCTGCATTTTTACCTGACTAAGCGCACTTACAATGCGAAGCTTTAACTCGTCCACTGCTCTATTAGTGAATGTCATCACTAAGATATTTTCTGGTTCCTCTGCAAAACCTAGTAATTTCAAATATCTCTGCGTAATCAGCTCAGTCTTTCCTGAACCTGCAGGAGCCTGTACAATAAATGAATCCTCTATATTTAAAGCTTGTTCTCTTTGCTTTTGATCATTCACATTGACTCAGGAGCGTCCACCCCAAGAATAGAGAGTCCATTTAATAATATTTGCCTCGTAGCATGGATNAGTGATAGCCTTGCTTGAGTAAGGTNTTGATCATCTAAAATAAATGTGCAAGCATTATAGTAACTATGAAACTGAGTGGCTAAGTCACGAAGATAGTATGCAAGTTGATGGGGCTCATACTGAATCGCTGCAGATTCAACAACACTTTTATAGCGACTAAGCTCTCTTAAAATGTTTTTNTCAATATCTTCTGTTAATAAGGATAAGTTGGCTTCAGCTAGGTTCAACTNTAATCCTTTTTCATTTACTTGTCTGAAAACAGAGCAAATGCGGGCATGAGCGTATTGAATATAGAAGACTGGATTCTCATTTGTTTTTGATTTTGCCAAATCTAAATCAAAATCCATATGCTGCTCTGATTTTCTAAGAATATAAAAAAAACGAGCTGCATCGTTGCCTACTTCTTTTCTTAAATCTTCCAGTGTGACAAATGAGCCGCTCCGAGTTGACATTTGAACTTTGTGACCACCGCGATATAGATTCGCAAATTGGACTAATAGAACCTCTAATTTATCAGGATTATGGCCCAATGCTTCTATGGAAGCCTTGACCCTAGGAATATACCCATGATGGTCTGCGCCCCAAACATTTATAATTTTGTCATAGCCGCGATCTAATTTTTCCAGATGATATGCAATGTCGGAGGCGAAGTAGGTGTGATTTCCATTATCGCGAACTACAACACGATCTTTCTCATCCCCGTAGTTTGTTGTTTTAAACCAGAGTGCACCGTCTTTTTTATATAGATGCCCAGTATCCTTAAGTCTAGTAATACAGGACTCTGAGAGGCCACTATCAATCAATGATTGTTCCGAAAACCATTTTTCAAAGAGTACTCCAAAATCAGCCAAATCATCTTTTATGCCGCTCAGTATTCTTTCAATACCCGCTCGAAAAATATTCTGAAAATTGCCTTCTAATAAGACTTTTGCTTTAGCAATTAACTCATCAATATGAGACTCCTTGTCGCCGCCTTCAAGACCATCTTTACAAATGTTCTCAAAAAATATCTCTGAACTCTGTTTGAAGGACTCGCCACTTTTATCAAAAATATCAACGGCAATATCATTGATATACTGGCCTTGGTAACCATTATCAGGAAACCTCACTGTCTCTCCGCAGAGCGCTAAGTATCGCAAAAATATGCTCACAGTCAAAATATCCATTTGTCTGCCCGCATCATTGACGTAGTACTCATTATCAATCTTGAAACCAATATTTCTTAATAAGTTAGACACAGTAGCGCCATAAGCGGCACCTCTTCCATGTCCAACATGAAGGGGTCCAGTTGGATTGGCTGAAACATACTCCAATAGAATACTTTGGCCTTTACCAATTTCTGATTGACCATACATTTCACCCAGCTCAATAATTTCATTTACTATTGAAGTGCTAGATTCATCAGAAAGGAAAAAATTAATAAAGCCAGGGCCCGCTATTTCAGTTTTTTTAATAAAATTGGCTTCCTCTATTTGATTAACAATGATTTGTGCTAATTCAAGAGGGCTCGTTTTGGCTTGTTTTGAGAGCATTAGTGCAATATTAGTTGCATAATCACCGTGACTTTTGTCTTTGGTATGATCTAGTCTTACTTTTGAAGGCATCTCACTGATTAGGCCTTTGTCAATAAGATCCTTGATACATTTTTTAAGTAAGTCTTGTAATTGCTCTTTCATATAACCTTACGAATGATTTCTATTATTTTCTAGGAAAGTATTTTAATCAATATCAATCTAGTCTCAAATTATACTTTCAGCGCCTACTTTAAAGCGCCTACTTTAAGGCTAGTGAGCTTCTTGCCAGTTTGATCCTATACCAATATCAACTTCAAGTGGAATGTGGAGCTTTAAAGCATTTGACATCATTAATTTTATGCTATTTGCATACTCATTGGCCTTTTCAGCTTCAAGCTCAAATACTAGCTCATCGTGCACTTGCATAAACATCTTGATCTCATGATTTTCTCTATCAATCCAAGCTTGAATGTCAAGCATTGCTTTTTTGATAATATCAGCAGAAGAGCCTTGCATAGGGGCATTAATAGCGGTTCTCAATGCATGTTGCTGAAGCATTTTATTTTTAGAGTTGATTTGAGGCAAATAAAGCCTTCTACCTAATACTGTTTCCACATATCCCTGAGATTTGGCCATCTCTTTTGTCTCATTCATAAATTGGAGAACACCTGGATAATTTTCAAAGTAGCCGTCTATATATTGTTTAGCTTCAGTCCTTGAAACATCAATTTGCCTAGCTAAACCGAATGCACTCATTCCATAAATTAAACCAAAGTTAATAGCTTTAGCCTTCCGACGCTGATCTTTAGTTACCTTAGAAATTTCTGTATCAAAGACCTGAGAAGCCGTTGAGCGATGAACATCTTCATTGTTATTAAACGCTTTAATTAAGTTTTTATCCTCCGAAATATGGGCCATAATTCTCAACTCTATTTGAGAATAATCGGCAGCAAGAATTACGCTTCCTTTATTAGCGATGAAGGCAGACCTAATTTGAGCACCCTGTTCTGTTCTTATTGGGATATTTTGAAAATTAGGCTTTGATGAGGAAAGTCTACCAGTTGCGGTTACAGCCTGATGATAGGAAGTATGAAGACGACCCGTTCTTCTATTAATCTTTTTAGGTAGAGCTTCTAGATATGTAGAATTTAACTTTGTCAGGGTTCTATATGAAAGTATTAGATCAACCAAGGGATGATCCAGTAACTTTAATGCTTCTTCATTTGTGGACGGTTGACCTTTAGCTGTTTTCTTTTTTGGCTCAAGTCCAAAACCCTCCTCACTAAACAAAATTTGTTGTATTTGCTTGGGTGACTCCAGGTTAAACTCATCACCTGCAATCTCAAATGCTAGTGATTGAATCTTAACCATCTCAGCTTTGATCTCAACTTGCTGATTAAATAGAGACGTCTCATCTAAAAGTGCNCCATTCCTCTCCAGCCTAAGCATGACTTTAATCAAAGGGATTTCAATACTCTTATATAACGCAACTAGCTTAGGGAAGGCTTGAAGTTTTATCTCAAAAAAATTATTAAGTTCATTTGTAATGATTACATCTTCACAGGCGTATGGCATTGCCTCATCAATATTCACCTGATTAAAAGTTAATTGTTTTTTTCCACTTCCAGCAACATCTGANTAATGGATTGTTGAGTGGTTCAAATAATGCAACGCCAAGTCATCCATATTATGACGACTTGCTACTGAATCTAAACAATAAGATTTAAGCATGGTGTCATCAATGATTCCATTGAGTTCAATATCCACATTAGCTAAGACATGGGCATCGTACTTTAAATTTTGGCCTATTTTGCCTATCGTCTTACTTTCTAAAATTGACTTTAGGGAGTTCAGCACCATAGATCTTGAAAGCTGAACAGGAGCGTCTAAATAATCATGAGCAACGGGTACGTAATAACTGCTTTTTTCAACAAGGAAAACGAATCCAACAATTTTAGCCTCCATATAGTCAAGACTATTTGTCTCAAGATCAAATACAAAAGATTGAGAAGAAGATAACTTCGACAATAACAATGTAAATTCATCTTCAGCAAGAACTAATGATTGAGTATAGTCATCCATCGATATTTTAGTGTCAATGTTTGGAGACTCTATTGTCTCTTTTTCTTGTGAAGCAGTGTGAGCAGACACTTTCTTTTCATCTAACTGCTTTAACCACATTGAAAAGCCGAACTCTTTATAAAGAGCGATCAATTCTTCAGTATTTTCTCCAGGCTCATCTTCTAGAATATCAAAAGGTAGCTGAACATCAAACTTAAGTTGGACTAATTTATACGAAAGATCTAATAAATCGAAAGACTCTCTAAGCTTTTCTCCAACCTTGCCACNAATCTTTTCAGCATTCGCTTTGACACCCTCAATATCAGAATATTGCTCAAGCCACTTTGCTGCGGTCTTCGGTCCTACACTTGGGACGCCTGGGATATTGTCAACAGAATCCCCTGTTAAAGCTAATAAATCTAAAATTTGATTAGGCCTTACTCCCATTTTTTCTTCAACTTCANCNTCGCTGTATAGCTTACCCTTCATATCTAATTGCTTAATATTTCCACCAACAAGTTGGAAAAGATCTTTATCGCCACTGGCAATAATTGTNTCAATACCACTTTTAGCAGCAAATCTTGATAATGTAGCAATTACATCATCTGCCTCAACACCCTCTTCACACAAGAAATGAAACCCCATTGCGCGAATAATTTTATATAAGGGTTCAATCTGAATGATTAAGTCATCATGAGCAGGACTCCTATTTGCCTTATAGTCAGGAAACATTTGGTGACGAAAATTGGAGCCTTTCGCATCAAAGACCATTATGATTTTAGCGCCTTGATACTTTCTTTGTAAATGCTTAATGGCATTCACGACGCCAAACATAGCGCCAGTAGGGAAACCACTATCATTGGTTAGATTCTGAGATATAGTTGAAAAGTATGAGCGAAATAAAAACGCTGAGCCGTCAACTAAAATGAGTGGTTGNGTCATATTTAAATTTTACATCTAAACCAAGTTTTTTGTTCTTGAAAACTGAGCTATGAATTTGATATTTCAAACTTTATATATTGAGTCTGTGTATAAATTGTTATATAAAATATAAAGATGTCTGATGCTCTCATTACCCTCAATAATATAAGCCTAAGTCATAATGGGAAAAATGTCCTTGATGATGTTAGCTTTAAACTCCATAAAGGTGAGTTTGTAACTTTAATTGGACCAAATGGAGCTGGAAAAAGCTCATTAATTAAAATTCTTTTGGGGGTTATTAAGCAAGACTCTGGTGATATTANCTACACGAATAATATTAGACTAGGCTATACACCGCAAACTTTTTCAGCAAATCCATTTATTCCAATCTCAGTAAAAGATTTTCTAACCTTAAATCAGAAATTAGATTCTGAGTTTATGATGCAGACTTTTGAGCTAACAGGAATAAAGGAACTACTCAAATTACCTTTAAAAAATTTATCTGGTGGTGAATTGCAAAAAGTATTATTAACAAGGGCACTTCTCAATAAGCCAAATGTTTTAATACTAGATGAACCTGCACAAAATCTAGATATTGATGGACAGATGCAGCTTTATAAACTCATTCAGGATATACATCAACAACAAAATTGTGCGGTACTAATGGTATCTCATGATCTTCATAGAGTTATGAAAGAATCAACACAGGTTTTATGCTTGTATCATCATATCTGTTGTGAAGGACTGCCAGAATCAATTTTGAAAGACGAAAAATTTAATGATTTATTTGCTGACCAAATTAATGATTTGATGGCGACTTATGAACATCACCACAACCATCACCATGAACATTAGAGGGCTTTAAAAGCCTTGTAACTGATATAATTCCCTCTTTTTTTTTAAGTTAAGAATCATGAAAGATATTATCGAAGAGGCTTTTGAAGATCGGCACCATCTTAGCCCAGACTCAGCTAGTTCTGAAGTCAAAGAAGCTGTCAATGAAGCAATACACTTGCTTGACTCTGGAAAAGCAAGAGTTGCTGAACAAAAAGGTATTGGTGATTGGCAAGTCAATGAGTGGCTTAAAAAGGCTGTACTTCTATCATTTAGGCTTACAGATAACGTTCCTATGCCCTCTGGATTTACCCAATACTTTGACAAAGTGCCATCTAAATATGCCAATACTACTGCTGAGGAATTTCAAGCCTCAGGCGTAAGGGTAGTTCCCCCGGCAACTGCTAGAAGGGGTTCATATGTCGCCCCAAATACGGTATTAATGCCATCTTATGTCAATATAGGTGCATATGTAGACTCAGGAACAATGGTAGATACATGGGCCACAGTTGGATCCTGCGCACAAATTGGTAAAAATGTTCACCTTTCAGGCGGTGTTGGGATTGGAGGAGTATTAGAGCCATTGCAAGCTAGCCCAACAATTATTGAAGATAATTGCTTTATTGGAGCAAGGTCAGAGGTGGTTGAAGGAGTTATTGTTGAAGAAGGCGCAGTTATATCAATGGGCGTTTATATTGGGCAATCTACAAAAATTTTTAATAGGATGACTGGAGAAGTAAGTTATGGTCGAATTCCAGCAGGATCAGTGGTAGTTTCAGGAAATCTGCCATCTTCAGATGGGAGCTACTCTCTCTATTGTGCGGTAATAGTTAAGCAAGTCGATGCCAAAACAAGATCCAAGGTTGGAATTAACGAGTTGCTTCGAGGAATTTAACTATATCTTTTAAGATAATAAAAAACCCGCTTTCAAGCGGGTTTTTTATTGAGTTAATATGATAAATTACCTGGTAAAGATTTTGTATATTAACCCCGCAGCAATTAGTCCTACAAGGTTTGCAGAGCCAAGTGCAGTAATNACATTAATTAAGCTGCCAGTTACATCGCCAGGAAGGAATGCAGCATCAGCGCCAAAGATTATTTGAACAACTACTGCAAGTGCGATTACCGCAACACCTGCTTCAGTTAATTTTTTTGCCCAACCAATTACGTTGTCTAACATATCTTCTCTCCATTTGTTAAAAAGGTAACCAGCATCTCTACCGATTGATGGACTTTTTATAGTATCAATATCATTATGTCAAGTTTTATAGATTGCATTTTTGGGAAAAAAACCTCAATATGTTGCATTAATAGGACTTAACAAAAACTAGAAATATTTCTTTAGACGATAAAAAACCCGCCAATTGGCGGGTTTTTTATTGAGTTAATATGGAATGTTTACTTGAGGATTTGGTACAACAACCCTGCAGTAACTAGACCAACTAGGCCAGCACCACCAAGTGAGCCAATTAAACCCATAAGAGTAGCAACAACATCTCCAGGTAGGAATGCTACGCTAGAACCAAAGATTACTTGAGCAACAATTGCAAGTCCTACAAGACCTACGCCTGCTTCCGTTAATTTTTTTATCCAACCAGATACATTACTTAACATATTTTCTCTCCATTAATTATAAAGATAACCAGCATCTTTGCCGATTGGTGCACTTTTTATAGTAATGAAAACTGAGTGTCAAGTTTTATTGATGAAAAAAAGCCAAAAAATGATCAAAAATGACTAAAAATAGAGGAAAAGTTGCAAAAATACAACAAAAAAAAGGCTAGGCTACTACAGAANAGAAAATTCCCGTAAATACAGTCATACCAATGTAATTGTTATTAATAAAAGCCTTAAAATAGAGACTATTTTGACGTTTTCTCATTAAGAATTGATGATAAATCATAAAAAATACAATAATTATCAGTGAAAAATAATAAATTAGCCCCAAATTAAAAATATTGCCCATCNCAATAAAGATCAAAATTAACAAAATTTGTAANAGAGTTATTATATTTTGATCATACTTTTCAAACAGAATTGCAGTTGACTTCACACCAATTTTGATATCTTCTTCACGGTCTGCCATTGCATATAGCGTGTCATAGATCAATGTCCAAACGAGCGATGCAAGAAATATAATTCCTGATGNTATGGGCAGTGTGCCAGTTTGTGCGCTATATGCCATAGGCACGCTCATACCAAATGCAGCCCCTAATACTAACTGAGGGAAATTGGTCCATCTCTTTGTAAATGGATATAACGTTGCAAGTCCAACAGCTACAAAGGACAACTGGATGGTTAATATGTTTGTTTGNAGCACTAANACTAATGCAATAAGAACTAATACTGNAAATAATACTAATGCTGAATTGGGTGAAATTTCACCTGAAGTAAGTGGCCGATCTTTTGTTCTTTTGATATGTTTATCGATGTTTCGATCTGCAAAATCATTAATGACGCATCCAGCAGACCTCATAACGATAACGCCTATAGTAAATATGATTAATAAATCAAAATCTGGCCATCCATCTGCACTCAAGAAAAGTGCCCAATAGGTAGGCCATAATAGTAATAATATCCCAATTGGTTTATCTAATCTCATTAATCGGATATATGCATTCATAATCGAATTAAAAATTCTTCTAAGTCATTGGGCAATGGTGCTTCNACTTTTTGAATTTGATTNTTTATTGGATTTGTAAAAATAATGGTTTTTGCATGCAAAAATAAGCGATTCAACCCCTTGGCTTTCATAAACTGATCAAAGGCAGCATCTCCATACTTGTTGTCCTGTGCAACTGGATGTTTGNCATACTGAGCATGAACGCGAATTTGATGCGTTCTTCCTGTTTCTATTTTTACATCAACCAGTGATGCACTATATTCACCGAACTGGAAATTTTTTATTGGGTGAAAATGACTTAATGACTCTTTGCCTTTTGAGTCAATAACGCTATATCTAGAGTTTTGAAAAATTGGNGCATCTATAGTATGTTTTTTCTTACTCCAAGTATCTTTAACGAGAGCAATGTATCGTTTTTCTAACTGATGATTTACTAATTGTTCGTGTAGAGATTTAAGTACTGATCTTTTTTTTGCAAGAATTAAACAACCAGATGTAGCGCGGTCTAACCGATGAACAAGCTCTATTGGCTCTTTATAGTAGGATTTAAATGCCTCAATTATTCCGACACTTACCCCACTTCCCCCATGCACAGCCATTCCATGACTCTTATTAATTACCATCAAACCTTTGTCTTCATAAAGAATGGAAGAGTTGAGTTTTTTTAGCAAGTCTTCAGATGGTTTAATTTCTTTATCTGAAGACATTCTAATTGGAGGTATTCTAATCACATCTTCAGCTTGAAGCTTATAGTCAGCTTTTTTTCTACCTTTATTTACCCTAACTTCCCCTTTTCGTATAATTCGATAAATTCTAGACTTTGGAACGCCCTTCAGTTGTTTAATTAAATAATTATCAAGCCTCTGCCCAATAGAAAACTCGTCTACTGTTATAAGTCTTGGTGAATCATGAGTAATCACAATCTTAAGAAAAGAATAACTTGTTGAAATTTTGAGTAGTTACTTTGGCAATTTCTGAAATACTTGTATTACGTATCTCAGCAAGNTTTTCTGCAACATAATATGTGTATGCCGGACTATTTGGCTTTCCTCTGTTGGGAACTGGTGTTAAATATGGAGAGTCTGTCTCTACTAAAATTCGCTCCGCCGGAATTTGCTTTGCAACCTCTCTTAAAGATTCAGCACTCTTAAAGGTCAAAATTCCAGAAAATGAGATATAGAAACCAAGATCTAAAGCAGCTTCAGCAGTATGCAAATCCTCTGAAAAACAATGCATTACTCCTTTTTGGGCCTTTTCTTTAGTAAGCATTTCAATAGTATCATCCTTAGAATCCCTCATATGGATAATCATGGGCTTACCAGAAACATTAGAAGCTTCAATGTGTCTTTTAAAACGCTCTCTTTGCCAATCTGCCTCATCTTTTCTNACATGAAAATAATCTAAGCCAGTCTCACCAATGGCGATTACCTTTTCCTTATCCGCATATTCCAACAACTCCTCTACAGATGGATCTTTACAATTTGTTTCTGTTGGATGAACACCAGCTGATGCGTATATATCTGGGTGAGCAAGCGANAAGTTATGAACTTGGTCAAAATGCTCCAAATCAATACAAACACACAAAAATTTAGTAACAGATAATTCACTTGCATGCTTTAGCATTGACTCCAAACTTCCACC
Source organism: Thiotrichales bacterium (assembly GCA_002711905.1). Classification (GTDB taxonomy): domain Bacteria; phylum Pseudomonadota; class Gammaproteobacteria; order PS1; family Pseudothioglobaceae; genus Pseudothioglobus. The sequence continues at coordinate 49,094 of PASI01000002.1, read as the reverse complement.
AAAAGCATCTAAATCAACACGGTCTATATGACAATGGGAATCAACTATTTGCATAATAAAAAATTATATCTTAATTTCTAAAAGTGAGCGGTTATCTGAAACAAATGGAACTTTCAAAATATGTACTCTAGATTTCATATTTTCAATATCTTCTTGAGCAATATTNTCACCCTTCATTAATANATAACGTCCATCATTAGATATCAAATGCTTAGTTTTATTAACTGTATCNATAGCAGATGCAAAAGCCCTTGAAGTTATTTGAGAAAATGATTCAGGGTAACTAAAAGATTCAACTCTATTATTAATAACTGTTAAGTTTTCAAGACCTAGTTCNGTCTTAACTGTTTGCATGAATCGACATTTCTTTCCAACACTATCTATTACAAAAACATTGGTTTTAGGCTTCATAATTGCAATAATAATACCTGGCAAGCCAGCTCCAGATCCAACATCTAGTAATAATCCTGATTTAATAAACTCTAAAATAGAGAAACTATCTAAAAAGTGTTTTTTTATAGATTCAANGGGGTCACGAATGGCGCTTAAGTTATAAACCTTATTCCATTTATTAATAAGCGCATGATAATCTAAAAGTTGCCTTACTTGCTCATCTGTGAGTGAAACATCCATTGTCTTTGCACCCTCACAAAGCAATTTTTTGATTTCGCTCACGACAATGTTTTATAAGTTTTTAGAAAAACCAATAGTATCGAAATTGANGCAGGAGTTACCCCCTGAATTCTGCTAGCTTGNCCAATGGTTTCAGGCTTAAATTCATTTAACTTTTGCCTAACTTCATTAGATAGTGCTTTAATCTCTGTATAGTCTATAGCTGAAGAAAGTTTCGTATTTTCATTTTTACGATATTTTTCAATCTCATCTAGTTGTCGCTTGATGTAGCCTTCATATTTAATTTGGTTTTCTACTTGCTCAATGATTAACCTATCTTCTAAAAAAGGCTGGGCGCTTTCGATCTTGCTAAGAAGTTTATAATCAATATTTGGTCTTTTCAATAACGCCTCTAAACTATACTCATGACTAAGTTTAATTCCAAGAACATCCTCAGCTTGGGAATCACTTGACTGAATCCAAAAAGACTTAAGTCGTTTTTTTTCAAGCGTAACTTGCTCATACTTTCCATTAAAGGATTGCCAGCGNATATCGTTTACTAGTCCTAATTCTCTTGCTTGAGGCGTCAACCTCTCATCAGCATTATCTTCTCTAAGAAGTAATCGATACTCTGCTCTTGAAGTAAACATTCGATAAGGCTCAGTTGCGCCTTTGGTTGTCAAGTCGTCGACCATGACTCCAATATAAGANTCATCTCGTTTAGGTATCCAGGCATTTTTTTCTTGTACTTGCAGTGCAGCGTTTATTCCTGCAAGTAATCCCTGCGCAGCTGCTTCCTCATAACCCGTGGTTCCATTAATTTGCCCTGCAAAAAATAGGCCCGATATTTTCTTAACTTCTAGTGTTTGTTTTAAGCCACGCGGATCGAAAAAGTCATATTCNATTGCGTATCCAGGTCTAATAATCTTGGCATTTTCAAAACCCTTAATTGAGTTTACAAATTCTTCTTGAACCTCATACGCTAATGAGGTAGAAATACCATTTGGATATACCTCATGGGTAGTTAAGCCTTCAGGTTCAACAAAAATTTGATGGGACTCTCTTTCTGCAAATCTCACAACTTTGTCTTCTATTGAGGGACAATACCTAGGCCCAATACCCTCAATTTTTCCACTGAAAAGTGGTGAATCTTTCAGTCCATTAGTGATGAATTCATGAGTTTTTGCATTAGTATGAGTNATAAAACAAGGGATTTGTTCTGGNTGATCTGATGATTTACCCATAAATGAAAAACTAGGTAATGGCGAATCTCCTTCTTGTTTTTGCAATAAATTAAAATTTATAGTTCTTCCATCAAGTCGAGGTGGTGTTCCAGTTTTGAGTCTTCCAACTCCCAAATCATAGGAGCGCAACCTTTCTGACAAAGTATTAGCTGGAGCATCACCTGCTCTACCACCCTGATAATTTTGTTGGCCAATATGAATGATTCCACCTAAAAAAGTGCCTGAGGTTAGAATTACCTTATCAGCAAAAAAATCAAGNCCCATTTGGGTTATAACGCCCTTTACTTGGTGATTTTCTATTATTAAATCATCAACTGGTTGCTGGAATAAAGTTAAATTGTCTTGGTTTTCGAGCTTCTCCCTAATAACTGCTTTATATAGTAGTCTATCCGCTTGTGCTCTTGTAGCTCTGACGGCAGGGCCTTTTGATGCATTCAAAGTTCTAAATTGAATACCTGCTAAATCAATCGCTTGTGCCATTAAACCACCCATAGCGTCAATCTCTTTTACCAGGTGCCCTTTGCCAATTCCTCCAATAGCTGGATTGCAGCTCATCTGACCAAGTGTTTCGATATTATGTGTAATTAATAATGTATCCACACCCATTCTGGCTGAAGCCAGTGCAGCCTCAGTTCCAGCATGGCCACCACCGACAACAATTACAGGATAATATTTACTTTGGTTCATCTATTTTTTGCCTNTCAATAAAAAGGCCCGATTAATCGGGCCTTTCATTATACGCTTTAAGACTTTAACTTGATAAATTAAGTCTTAGCTTACTTCATTGAGCCAAAACTAATACTTATAGCCCGCTTCAAAAAGAGTGTCTTGTGATGAAGGCTGTGAACCTGCAACATAGTCTCCAGTTGATGCTTCTGAGTTCGCTTGGCATCTAGCCATTAAAGCCTTTTGACCTGCCTCAATATCATTTCCATTCCATGCTTGCAAACAAGACTGCTGAAGCGCTCTACCATATGAAAATGTTAAGCTAGTAGAACTTTTATGCTCAATGCTGTTCATAGTATTAAGATAAACAGAAGCGTCTTCTTCTGTTAAACCACCAGATAAGAACATAATTCCAGGAACTGAGGCAGGAACACAGCGATTCATTGTTCTGACTGTCATTTTTGCAACCTCTTCAGAGCCAGCTTTATTTTTGTTATCAGCTCCTGAGACAGTCATTGATGGCTTCAATAATGTGCCTTCTAAGAAAACATTATTTTCAGAGCACGCTTTATAAACTTCAACTAAAACTTTTTCTTGAACTTCTGCTGTAATATCAATTGTATGATCACCATCCATTAAAATTTCTGGCTCAATAATTGGCACAAGTCCTGATTCTTGGCAAATCTTTGCATACCTTGCAAGACCCCAGGCATTTTCGCGAATTGCTAAATCAGTAGGACAACCATCGGCTGTAATTTGTAAAACAGCGCGCCATTTTGCAAAACGAGCACCTTGCTTATAATACTCAGCAGTTCTCTCTGCTAAACCCTCTAGTCCTTTACACCATGTTTCAACTTCATGAGCACCTGCAAGAGGACTTAAGCCTTTATCGACCTTGATTCCAGGAATAATGCCTAACTTATTAATCTTTGAAACCATGGCCTCACCATCGACATGGTTTTGATATAGCGTCTCTTCAAAAAGGATTACGCCACTGATAAACTGGCCAAGGCCCTCAGAGGTGAAAAGCATGCCTCTGTACGCTTGGCGATTTTCTTCAGTATTTTCTACATTAATTCCAGCAAGTCTCTTACCTATAGTTGGAGTAGATTCATCTACTGCAAGCAATCCTTTACCTTCAGCAGCAAGTTGATTAGCTGTTTGTCTTAACTCTTCTTGGTTATTTATCATAATATTTACCCTTTTATTTTCTTTTAATAATTTCCATCGCCAACACGCAAAATTTTCATCAGATTTGTTCCNCCTGATTTATCTTTATGCATCCCCTTTGTTACAATAACAACATCTCCTCTAGCCACTACAGCCTTACTTTCAAGATTTTCAATAACATGACTATTAACATCATTCCAATCATCTGCACTAGTTTTATCAATATAGCAAGGATAGACTCCTCTATAAATAGTCACTTTTTTTAATGTTTTGTAATTATCTGACATCGCAAAAATTGCAATATTTGAACTAATTCTCGACATCCAGAGTGCTGTTTTNCCTGTCTGAGTTAAAGTAGCGACAACTCTTGCTCCTATGTGATTAGCTGCATACATAGAGCTCATCGCGATCGTTTCGTCGATGCCTTCAAAATGTTCATGGAGTCTATGGTGGGAGACTTTTGCTGTTGGACTCTTTTCAGCCTCTAGACATACATCATTCATGGTTTTAACAGCATTTACCGGATGTGCTCCCACTGCTGTCTCAGCNGAGAGCATAACAGCATCAGTTCCNTCTAAAACAGCATTTGCAACATCAAAAACTTCAGCTCTCGTAGGNATAGGGCTAGTAATCATTGATTCAAGCATTTGCGTTGCAGTAATCACAAACCTATCATTTGCTCTTGCTAACAAGATTAAACGCTTTTGTTGGGCTGGCAATTGAGGATCACCAATTTCAACTCCTAAATCACCACGTGCNACNATAATGCCCGCTGACTCTTGAATAATTTCAGTAATTACATCCTCTTGTAAGGACTCAGCTCTTTCAATTTTTGCGATGACACTTGCATTAGAGCCTGCTTTCAATAGAAGTCTCTTTGTTTCACGAACATCATCTGCATTAATAGGAAATGAGATTGCAACATAATCCGCGTCTGCTTTAGCTGCAGTAATAATGTCTTTTTTATCTTTATTGGTGAGTGCGCTCGCACTTAAGCCGCCGCCTCGTAAATTGATTCCTTTATTATTCGAGAGAATTCCACCTTGCTTAACCTCAGTAAAAATTTTTTGCCCGCTGATCTGCTTGACTTCCAGAATTATCTTTCCATCATCTAGTAACAACGTGTTGCCAACATTTAAATCATTTGGAAGCTCCTTATAAGCAATTCCAACAGAATCTTGATTGCCTTCAGAATCATCAAGTTCAGCGTCGAGTGCAAAATGATCGCCATTGTTGAGCTCTATCTTTCCACCTTTAAATGCTGAAATTCTAATCTTTGGACCCTGTAAATCCATCAAGATTCCAATAAAGATATCATTCTCTTTTTCGTATTTTCGTATTTGAGCAATTCGCTCTAAGTGTTCTTTTTCATTATTATGTGAAAAATTGATTCTCACAACATTCACACCTGCATCCAAAATGCCCTTTAAAACTTCTGGATTGTCAGTTGATGGACCGAGAGTTGCTAAGATTTTAGTGCGTCTGTTAATCATTAATCTTGCATTCTATTCTCAAGTATTTCAACTACTGGAAGCTTTTTTCCTTCTAAAAACTCTAAAAAGGCACCACCGCCAGTAGAAATATAAGAAATTTTATCTTCAATATTAAATTTATCAACGGCAGCGAGCGTATCACCACCACCAGCAATCGAAAAGGCATCAGATTCTGCTATAGCTCGTGCTAACTGTTCAGTTCCATTTGCGAACTGATCGAATTCAAAAACTCCTACTGGACCATTCCAAACAATTGTCCCAGCTGTCTTCATAATTTCACATAGTTCAGCTGTTGAACTGGGGCCAATATCAAAGATCATATCGTCTGAAGCAACGCTGCTTGCATTTTTAGTATCTGCTGCAGCAAACTCTGAAAATTCTTTACCGCAAACTACGTCACCAGGAACTGGAATCTGGCAATCTTCCATTAAAGCCTGAGCAGTAGGAATAAGATCATGCTCACACAAAGATTGTCCAACACTATAACCTTGGGCTGCAATAAATGTATTTGCGATACCTCCACCAACAACTAACTGGTCAACAATCTTGGATAGTGCATCCAGCACGGTTAGCTTAGTGGATACTTTTGAGCCGCCAACAATTGCAACCATTGGTCTTTTTGGATTATCAAGCGCCTTACCAAGCGCCTCAAGCTCTCCAACTAACAAAGGTCCTGCACAAGCGACAGGTGCAAACTGAGTTACACCATATGTAGAAGCATGGGCTCTATGAGCGGTTCCAAATGCATCTTGGACACAAACGTCACACAAAGATGCCATTTTTTTGGATAAGGACTCGTCGTTTTCTTTTTCGCCCTCATTGAATCTGACATTTTCGCAGAGAACCACTTCTCCTGACTCCATCTCAACCCCTTCAAGCCAGTTAGATTCAAGCCTAACTTTCTGTCCGAGCAATGTTGAGAGATGCTCAGCAACAGGTTGAAGCGAAAATTTTTCTTCATACTCTCCAGCATTGGGCCTTCCCAAGTGAGAGGTAATCATAACTTTAGCGCCAGCTTTAATTGCATGGAGGATAGTTGGTAATGATGCAACAATCCTTTTATCGCTTGTTACTTCGCCATTTTTTATTGGAACATTTAAATCTTGTCTAATTAAAACTCTTTTACCATTCAAGTCTAAATCGGTCATCTTTAGTAAATTCATCAAATGCTCCAACTAAATAAAATAAGGCCTATTGTGAAATATGGCCAGCTAAACGAAGTAAATTACATGTGTAACTGTACTCATTGTCATACCAAGAAACCATTTTAACAAAAGTGTCGTCCATTGACATACCTGCCTCTGCATCAAATGTTGAAGCACACGAACTTCCAACAAAGTCTGTAGAAACAACCTTTTCATCCGTATATCCTAAAACACCCTTCATTGAGCCTTCAGAAGCTGACTTCATAGCCGCACAAATTGCATCATAATCAGAAGAGCTATTTAACTCGGCTGTTAGATCAACTACAGAAACATCAGAAGTAGGAACCCTAAAGGCCATTCCAGTCAACTTTCCATTCAACTCTGGTAATACTTTGCCAACAGCTTTAGCGGCTCCAGTAGACGAAGGAATAATATTTTCCAAAATACCGCGACCACCGCGCCAGTCTTTCATTGATGGGCCATCAACAGTTTTTTGAGTAGCTGTTGCAGCATGGACTGTAGTCATTAATCCACGCTTAATACCCCATTCGTCATTAAGTACTTTAGCAATTGGTGCCAAGCAGTTAGTAGTACAAGAGGCAGCTGAAATGATTGATTGGCCATCATAAGCGTCATGGTTTACACCATAAACAAACATTGGGGTACTATCCTTAGATGGGGCTGATTGAATTACTTTCTTGGCGCCTGCATCTATATGAGCTTGGCAACCTTCTTCTGTTAGAAAAAAACCAGTACAGTCAATCACAAGGTCAGCGCCAATATCACCCCATTTTAAATCTGCGGGGTTGCGTTCAGCAGTAAGACGAATCTTTTTACCATCGATAACGAAGTTGTTACCTTCAACAGCTACGTCTTTACCAAACCTTCTATGGACTGAGTCATATCTCAACATGTAAGCCAAGTAATCATTATCAAGAAGATCGTTTACACCAACCACTTCTAAATTATCAAAATCCTTATCAATTGCACGAAATACCATTCTTCCAATTCGACCAAAACCATTAATTCCAACTTTTATTGTCATCTCTCACTCCTATAAAAAATTAACTTAAAACTCTCTCAACAGTAGAAACTACATTATCTACGGTAAATCCAAAATGTTCAAATAGCTCTCCAGCAGGTGCAGACTCACCATAGGTGCTCATTGCAACAATGCCGCCATCTAGTCCAATATATTTATACCAAGATTCAGCAACACCCGCCTCAATCGCTACTCTCTTTACTCCTGGAGTTAAAACTGAGTCTCTATAATCTTGGTCCTGTTCATCAAAGGCGTTAGTCGATGGCATCGAAACCACACGAACTTTTTTGTCACTCATCGCTTTTGCAGAATCAATCGCAAGTGAAACCTCTGAACCAGTTGCTATCAGAATGATATCAGCTTCACCACTACAGTCTGAAAGCACATAACCACCTTTTTCAATATTTGCCACCTGCTCACTTGTTCTTTCCATTGGTGTCAAATTTTGTCTAGAGAATATTAATGCTGTTGGAGCATCTCCTCTCAGCATAGCCACTTTCCAAGAAACCGCTGACTCTATAGCGTCACATGCTCTCCATGTTTGAAAATTTGGGATTACCCTCATAGTTGCAATTTGTTCAACTGCTTGATGCGTTGGACCATCCTCACCTAGACCAATTGAGTCATGAGAGTAGACAAAAATTGTTCCAATTTTCATCATCGCAGCCATTCGCAAAGCGTTTCGCATGTACTCCATAAACATTAGGAATGTGGCGCCATAAATCTTGAAGCCACCATGCAAAACCATGCCATTCATCATGGCAGCCATTCCAAACTCTCTAACGCCCCAAGAGATATAATTTCCATTTGCATTGTCAGCATTTACAATGACACTGCCGGACCAGTTAGTCAAGTTTGAACCTGTCAAATCAGCTGACCCACCAAATAATTCTGGAACGACAGGGCCCATAGCTTCAATTGCATTTTGAGATGCTTTTCTTGAGGCGATATTTGGCATATCCTGTTGAGTTTTAGCAATATACTCATCCATTTTTGTTGAAAAATTCTCTGGCAACTTTCCACTGATACGGCGCTGATACTCAGCAGCCTCGTCTGGAAAAGAAGCACTGTAAGCTTTAAATCGCTCATTCCACTCTTCTTCAACCTCTGCACCTTTAGCCTCATGGTTCCAGCCCTCATAAATTTCTTGAGGGATGTCAAAAGGTTTATAATTCCAGCCAATATTCTCTCTAGTTTTTGCAATTTCCTCATCACCTAATGGTGCACCATGGCAATTATGTGAGCCTGCTAAGTTGGGAGAGCCATAACCAATAACTGTTCGAGTACAAATTAAAGAAGGTCTATCATTAATTCCTTTAGCCTCATTAATTGCAGCATTAATAGCCTCAGGGTCATGTCCATCAACATCGGCTATAACATGCCAATTATATGACTTGAAACGACCTGGAACACCTTTCTCCATCCAATCACCAATATGGCCATCGATTGAAATATCATTATCATCCCAAAAGGCTATTAGTTTGCCCAATCCAAGTGTTCCTGCTAGTGCACATGATTCGTGGGATAAGCCCTCCATTAAGCAACCATCTCCCATAAATACGTATGTATTGTGGTCTACAATAGAATGACCTGGCTTGTTGAATTGCGCAGCCAATGTTCTCTCAGCAATTGCCATTCCAACAGCATTAGTAATCCCTTGTCCAAGAGGACCAGTTGTAGTTTCAATGCCCTCAGCATACCCATACTCAGGGTGGCCTGGAGTTTTAGAATGTAGTTGACGAAAATTTTTGAGATCTTCTATGCTCAAATCAAATCCAGTTAAATGCAATAATGAATAGATAAGCATTGAACCATGGCCATTGGATAATACAAAACGGTCTCTATCAGACCAGTTTGAGTTTGACGGATTGAACCTTAAATGATTATTCCATAAAACTTCAGCAATATCAGCCATACCCATAGGGGCACCTGGATGTCCAGAGTTTGCTTTTTGTACAGCATCCATACTCAAAGCACGGATAGCATTTGCTAATTCTAGTTGTGTAACCATTATTAAAACCTATGAAAAAATAGTGAACCCTAAATTATACATTTTTTTTATATCTTCATACTCTCAAAACCTTCTGTGAAAGCAAATATGAGGAAAAATATTCAATTACAATATAGTATCATTATTAGCTTGTTGATAAAAGTTTAACAATACTTAGGAATGTATAACTCACTTCGTTTTTTAATGTATTAAAATTATACTTTTGATGAAAAACTCTATTATTACATTTTGTGTCAAAAATAGCTGCCAACTCATCGTATCTTAAAATAATAACAATAGACAAGGGTTCTAATGATTGAAAATATTGTCTGGCTGAAAGATGTCAGTATGACTGACGTTGAAAAAGTTGGTGGAAAGAATGCATCACTCGGTGAAATGATTAGTGGTCTCAATTCTCAAGGCGTAAGAGTGCCAGGAGGATTTGCAACAACAGCAGAAGCATTCGAATCTTTCTTGAAGCATTCGAATCTTAAAAACAAAATTAATAATCTTCTTTCTAATCTCGACATTACTAACATTCAAGAACTTACTAAAACTGGATCATTAATAAGACAATGGGTCGAGGAAGCACCTTTCCCAGATGATCTTCATCAATCTATTGTCGATGGTTATGAAAAACTTACCAAGCAGTATGGTTCGGAAGTTACCTTCGCGGTTCGATCTTCTGCAACTGCGGAGGATTTACCTGAAGCTTCTTTTGCTGGACAACAAGAAACCTATCTGAACGTAAGTGGAATTGATGACATCTTGACTTCAATACGCAAAGTTTATGCATCTCTATACAATGATAGGGCAATTTCTTACAGAGTGCATCAAGGCTTCGAGCATGAAATGGTTTCATTGTCTGCTGGAATTCAACAGATGGTTCGTAGTGATGTAGGTTCCAGTGGCGTTATGTTTACTCTGGATACTGAATCTGGGTTTAATGATGTAGTATTCATAACTTCTGCTTATGGACTTGGTGAAACAGTTGTGCAGGGCTCTGTTAATCCAGACGAGTTTTATGTCCATAAACCTACCTTAAAATCTGGAAAACCTGCAATTCTATCTAGGAGCCTTGGGTCTAAATCAATAAAAATGGTATATGCAGAAGAAAGATCAAGTTCGCCAGTGGCTACAACCGAAGTAGATTCAGAAGATCGTATAAGATTTAGTTTAAATGACTCTCAAATTGAGGAACTTGCTGAGTACGCAATTAAAATTGAATCCCATTATGGAAGGGCAATGGATATTGAGTGGGCACTTGATGGAGTTGATGGACAAATCTATATCGTCCAAGCCAGACCAGAGACCGTCAAAAGTAGACAAAGTTCACAAAAAATTGAACGCTACAAACTTCTTGAAACATCCAAAACCCTTGTTGAAGGAAGAGCTATTGGTCAAAAAATTGGAACAGGAAAAATCAAAATAATTAATGATTTATCTGAAATGGATTCGGTCCATGAGGGCGATGTACTTGTTACGGATATGACCGACCCTGACTGGGAGCCTGTCATGAAATTAGCGTCTGCAATTATAACTAACCGAGGCGGCAGAACCTGTCATGCAGCAATTATTGCTAGAGAGTTGGGTGTTCCTGCAATTGTTGGAACTGGAAATGCAACCGAACTACTGAAGAATTCTGATGAAGTTACAGCTTCATGTGCAGAGGGTGATACTGGGAAAGTCTATCAAGGTAAGTTAAGTTTTGAACATACATTTTCTGAAGTAAGCAACCTTCCAGAGATTCCAGTAAAAATTATGATGAATGTGGGCAATCCATCTCGCGCATTTGATTTTGCAAGTATTCCGAATACTGGCGTTGGACTTGCTCGCCTTGAATTCATCATAAATAACACGATTGGCATTCATCCAAAGGCTTTACTCGAGTTCGATAGCCTGCCTTCTGATCTCAAGAAAGAAATCAAAAAACGAACATCTTGCTATAAATCCCCTGTGGACTTTTATGTTCAAAAACTCACAGAGGGAATTTCAACGATTGCAGCAAGTTTTTCTGAATCTCCTGTCATCATTCGTATGTCTGACTTTAAATCTAATGAGTATTCGAATTTATTTGCAGGGGAGCTTTATGAGCCAAATGAAGAAAATCCAATGATTGGATTTAGAGGCGCTTCAAGATATATTTCATCAGACTTCAGAGAATGTTTTGAGCTTGAATGTCAGGCTATCAAAAATGTCAGAAATGAAATGGGTTTAACAAATGTTGAAATAATGATTCCCTTTGTTCGAACTACATCTGAAGCTGCAAAAGTAATTGATATTCTCAAAGAAAATGGTCTTGAAAGAGGTAAAGATAGCTTAAGAATAATCATGATGTGTGAACTTCCTTCAAATGCAATTATTGCCGAAGAATTTTTGGAATACTTCGATGGCTTTTCCATTGGCTCCAATGATTTAACGCAACTAACTCTTGGAATGGACAGGGACTCTGGTCTTATCGCTGATGGTTTTGATGAGAGAAATGCTGCGGTTAAAAAGATGATAACGATGGCTATTGAAGCATGTCACCGTAAAGGCAAGTATATTGGCATTTGTGGTCAAGGACCATCTGATCATATGGATTTAGCTCAATGGCTTTTGGAAAAACAAATTACAAGTATCTCACTTAATCCTGATACTGTTGTTGAGACCTGGACTAAACTTGGCAAGCTTTAAATAAATATCATGAGAACCGTATTTTTTATTTCAGATAGAACTGGTATTACTGCTGAAGCACTTGGAAATAGTCTTCTTACTCAATTTCCACAAATCGAGTTTAAACGAGTTAATTTAGCATTCATTGACACTCAGAAAAAAGCCCAAACAGCAGCAAAATTAATTAAGGAAGCGTCAAAGACTGATGGTCAGCCTGCTCTAATTTTCAGCACTCAAGTTTCTAGTGAATATCGACATCTTCTTGAAAATAGTGGGGGAATTATTTTTGACTTTTTTGAGACTTTTATTTCAAAAATGGAAAATACACTCGAAGCTCAATCATCTCATGAAATGGGTCTTTCTCATGGCGTAGGAAACAAGAATACTTATTCAGGTCGAATCGATAGTATTAATTTTGCACTCAATAATGATGACGGTCTCTCAACAAAAAATTATGGCACTGCCGATATAATTCTTACAGGTGTCTCAAGATCTGGAAAAACTCCAACCTGTCTTTTTTTAGCGCTTCAATATGGAATCTATGCTGCAAACTATCCACTTATTGAAGAAGACCTAGATACATCTAGACTTCCAAACGTTCTTCAAGGCTATAAGAGTAAACTTTATGGCCTAAGTATTAATCCAGTTAGGCTTCAAAATATAAGAGATGAGAGACGATCAAATAGTGGCTATGCCTCTATTGAACAGTGTCAAAAAGAGGTTCGTCGAGCAGAAGATATGTTTGTTCAAAATGATGTTCCTTTTATTGATACTAGTCATATTTCAATCGAAGAGATTGCAGGCAGGATACTCCAAAAGAGCAAACTTGAAAGGCGATATTAATTAATTTAAAGTGAGCCCGATGGGCTCACTTGAGTTACTAAGAGGCTTTTAAAACGTCTACAGCAACAATTTTATATTCTGGGCACTTTGTCTCTTCATCCGTAACAGCACTTGTTACTTCATTAATTAATACTTCAGGAAAATGAAAAGTGGTGCGGACAACTCCCTTTTTGACTCTGTCAGTGACTTCGACATCCAGTGTGATTTCTCCACGATCAGATTTCAATGTAGCGCGATCCCCCGAAATAAGGTCTTTAGCTTTTGCATCTTTTGGATTCAGCATAATGACATCTTTAGGGAGAATATCAACATTCGAAGTTCGTCTGGTCATTGTTGCACAGTTGTAATGCTGAAGCTCTCGACTGGTTGTGAGAATAAATGGATATTCATTTTTATGTTTAGTGAGCTCTTCACTCTCTTTCCAATCATGATAATGAAATTTACCTTTGCCACGCTTAAACTCACCGATATGAAGTATTTGAGTGTCTTCACCTTTTTTATTAACCGGCCATTGTAAACCCTTTGGATTTGCACCAAGTCCTTCCCAAGTCACTCCCTCAAAAAATGATACAACACTTGAGACCTCTTTTAGCACTTCTGCAGCGTCAAAATCAGGCTGATCAAAGCCTAACTTACGCATCATTTCAACAATAATTTGACCATCAGTTTTTGTACCCGGAAGAGGTTTTACTGCAGCATTAACTTGCTGGATTCGTCTCTCAGTATTTGTAAACGTTCCACTCTTTTCTAGAAAAGTTGTTCCTGGTAAAACTACATCAGCCATCTTGGCTGTTTCACTCATAAAAATTTCCTGAACAACAAGCAAATCAAGTCCCTGCATTGCTTTAACTACATGGTGTGTATTTGGGTCAGTCTGAACAACATCTTCAGCAAAAATCCATAAAGCCTTCAGTGAACCATCTATTGCGCCATCAAACATTTCAGGAATCTTTCTTCCAGGTGTTGTTGGAGTTGGAAGTCCCAATTTGTCTTCATAAAAATCTTGCACTTCTTTTTGCTCCATCCATAAATAACCCGGACCATGATGTGGTTGACAACCCATATCTGCAGCTCCCTGAACATTATTTTGTCCACGAAGAGGGTTAACACCAACTCCTGGCCTACCAAGGTTTCCAGTCATCATTGCTAGATTTGAAATTAGCATTACCGTTTTTGTACCTTGAGAATGCTCAGTGACACCAAGGCCATGGAATTCCATTGCATTTTCCGCAGAAGCATAAGCAACAGCTACTGCTCTAACATCCTCCTTATCAAGGCAACTAATCTTAGCCATCTCATCGACATCAAGATTCATTATTTGCTCAAGAAATTCTTCACCGCCCTCACATCGCTCTTTGATAAATTCATGATCTACAAGTCCAGCTTCTACTATGAAATACTGGATCATGTTTAACACCGCAACATTCGTGCCTGGCTTGAGCTGAAGATGATGATCAGCCATTCGAGCTAATTCAGTTCTAACTGGATCAATCACAATTAGCGTGGCTCCAGACATTGCCTGCTGCTTAATTTTTGCTCCAGTTACTGGATGAGCAGCAGTAGGATTTGCTCCGATAACTATCATCAAATCAGCTAGAGGTATGTCTTCTGTAGAATTTGTTCCTGCTCCTGTTCCAAAACTTTGCTGCATTCCCCATGCTGTTGGAGAATGGCATACGCGTGCGCAACAATCGATGTTATTTGTACCAACTAATTGGCGGATCATCTTTTGAAACATGTAGTTTTCTTCATTTGTACAGCGCGCAGATGAAATTCCAGCAATTGCATCTGAACCATGCTCAGATTTAATTGACTCAAATTTATCTTTAATAAAATCAAGCGCTTCATCCCATGAACATGGGGTGAGCTCACCATTTTTTCTAATTAGTGGAGAAGTTAAACGATCTTCATGATTATAGAATTTAAAAGCATATCGACCCTTCAGACATGTGTGTCCAGCATTAACTGCATCCTGAGGTGCTCGAATTGACAATACCTCATCACTCTTGACTGCCACTTCTAGATTACATCCAACACCACAATATGAACATGTTGTTCTAACCGTCTTATCTGCTTCAATTGACTTTGATTGAAATACATCTGAAATTGCAGATGTAGGACAAGTTTGAGCACAGGCTCCACAGGAAACACATGAGGAGTCTCCAAACAACATATCGTTATCAGTCGTTATGCGCGACTCGAAACCTCTACCAGTCATTGTTAAAGTGAATTGGCCTTGGACTTCATCACATGCACGAACACATCTAGAACAGTTAATACATTTTGAGAGATCCATTCGCATGTATGCATGAGATAAATCTTTTTCACGGTCACAATGATTTTCACCTTTAGCATAGCGAATTTGACGAACACCAACGCTTGCTGCAACATCTTGTAATTCACAGTTACCGTTGACTTCACATGTTAAGCAATCTGGTGGATGATCACTAAGCACTAGCTCTACAATATTTTTACGAAGCTTTTTGACACTTTCAGAACTTGTGTAAATCCTCATTCCAGGACTTACAGGTGTATGACACGATGCTACAGTTCGTGTAGGTCCATCTTCTGCAAGTTGGACTTCAACTGAACACACTCTGCAGGCTCCATAAGGCTGAAGATTATCATCATTACAAAGGGTTGGGATTATCTTATCGCCAAGCGCCTTATCAGTAAAGTCAAGTATCGACGATGAGTCGTCAAATGGAAATTCAACACCATCAATAAAAATACCTTGGGGCAAATCTGACATACTATTTCTCCATCAAAGGTTGAAACTCGTCACCACAGTGCTCGAGTAAATTTCTAATTGCAAGCGGGAGGCCTCCTCCGAGGGCACATAAAGAACCCACTTCCATTGTTTCTAATAAATCATATATTAATTCTTCTGAAAATTTTTGATTATTATCAATAGCTGAACCTAGCATTTCTTTTCCACGAGTAGAACCTAATCTGCATGGGAAACATTTTCCACATGACTCATGGGCTGTAAATGCAAATAAATGCTTTGCATATTCCACGGCAGAAAATGACATAGGTATACAAACAAAGCTTGCATGGCCAAGCAAAAACCCTGCCTCAGCAAAAACTTCAAAATCTAGTGTTAAGGATTTCAGCTTGTCCACCGGAACGATTCCTCCAAGTGGCCCCCCAATCTGAATTGCCTTAATATCGGTATTAAATCCACCACCAATTTCATCAATAATATAACCCAGTGAGGTTCCTAAATCTACTTCATAAAGACCAGGATTGTTGAAAAACCCATCTAGAGAAATAAGCTTAGTTCCTAGGGAGCGTCCATTCCCTATTGACTTGTAAGATTCACTACCATGCTTGAAAATAGCTGCAACCGCTGCCAAACTCTCTACGTTGTTTACGACGGTTGGTTTTTTATAGAGGCCTTCAACAACAGGAAAAGGAGGTCTAACATCAACCTCGGCGCGGCGTCCCTCTATTGAAGCAATAAGGGCTGTCTCTTCACCGCAGATATATGCACCTTGACCTTCAACCACATTCATATCAAAGTCAAATCCACTACCTAAAATGTTTTCACCTAAAAGACCCAATTCTCTTAATTTAGCCAAAGCTTCATTGGTAATATTAATTGATTCAGGATATTCTCCACGGATATACATAAAGCCCTGCTTTGAACCAATAATGTATCCACAAATTACCATACCAAATAAGACCTTCAAAGCCTGCTCTTCTAGTAAGTAACGATCAGAATATGCACCTGGATCACCCTCATCAGCATTGCACACTACATACTTAGCTTTAGCTTCTTGTGCTTTGCAAAATTCCCACTTCATTCCAGTTGGAAATCCAGCGCCACCTCTGCCTCTAAGCCCTGAATCTTTAAGGGTACTAATTAGGTCATCCTTGTCAGATGCAAAACAATTCAGAAGTAGTTCTTTAAAATCTTCGTAGGTAGAAAATATCTCGTTCTCAACTAAAAACGAAGTTTCTGAATAAGATTTCATGGTGTAAGGAAGGCTTTTGTGCTTGCCAGCTAAAATATTATCTAATTGATTAATATCATCACCTGAGTAGTTTTCACCATCGTAATAAAATGCACTATTTTCATAGCACCTTCCTAAACAAATCATTTCACCAACACTATCTTCGCCGAACTTTTTCTTGAGTTTCTGAGTGACATCTTCTTGAGTCCCTCTGCACATACAGGCACTTCCAGTACATACATAAGCTTTTTTATTTTTGAAATCTTCGCTTAAGAAATCGTAGAAACTCTTGGTACTATGAATTGTAGATACGCCCAGGTTATACTCGCCCGCAAGCTGAGCATCACTGGATTCATTTGGACTTACAGATATTTTTCCAAATAAACTATTCTTATCGTCTTTTTTGCCAGACATTAAACTTATGTTTCTAGACATTTATTCTCCGAAATTTTCACTGATACGCCAATTACCAGTATAGATATTATATTTATTTTTTTTAATAAAGCCAACTAAAGTGATATCAAATTTTGTAGCTAAATCAAGCGCCAATGATGTTGGTGCGCCGATACCAATTATCATTCCAATACCAGACATAACAGCTTTTTGTATAATGTCAAAACCTAAACGACCCGAACACATCACAAATTGTTCAAGAGGTCTTAACATATCATTTACGCGCACATGTCCAATAAGTTTATCGAGGGCATTATGTCTGCCTACATCCTCAGCGATATGTAATACCTCGCCCCTTTCAGAAAGCAGTGCACTTGCGTGAACACCTCCGGTATTAGCAAATTGCTTCTGCCTATCTTTCAGTATATTTGGAAGCTTACTAATTAAATCAATATTCACAATCGGGCCTTCTCTATTAATTTTTGGTTCATAAGCAATTTCAATCGCATTAAGTGTTCCTTTTCCACAAACTCCACAACTAGAGTTAACCATAAAATGACGCTGAAGATTCTTTAAGTCCAATTGATTGCCTTTAGAGAGTGTAACAATCAAAGAGTTATCTACATCATACTTTCCNTTATTCTTACCATTTACTTCAATTGAATCAATAGCACTTTTATCCTGAATAATACCTTCAGAGAATAAAAGGCCACTAACCAAGTTATTGTCATCCCCAGGCGTTCTCATTGTTACCATGAGTGGCTCAATGACCCAATCATTGCCCTTAAAATATCTTACAACTATCTCAAGTGGCTCCTCAATTGAAATACAGTCAGTTGATATCTCTCGAGTTAAATCTTCAACTCTATTAATTTCATAATCAACTGATCCGACATCCATCATATCTAGAATAGTCCTTGTACCAATCCATTCTCATCAAGTTTTATTTTATTTGCAGCTGGAACTCTTGGAAGTCCAGGCATAGTCATTATTGCACCACATACAACAACAACAAACTCTGCACCAGCAGATAANCTCACCTCTCTAATAGAAAGCGAGTGGCCNGTTGGAGCTCCAAGTAACTGAGGATCTGTAGAAAAACTGTATTGTGTTTTTGCAATACATACTGGAAGATTTCCAAAGCCATTCTCTTGAAACCAATTCAGCTTGTCTCTAACGACTTTATCTGCCATAACATCATCAGCATGGTATAACGTCTTTGCGATTGTCTCAACCTTTTCTAATAATGGCAGTTCATCGTCATACAATGTTTTGAATTGTGAGGCACCTGAGTCAGCCAATTTAGCTACCTTTTCAGCTAAATCAATCGCCCCATCNCCGCCATGCTCCCAATGACTAGTGACACTGACTTCAACGTGAAATTGCTCACAATAATCCCTAATAACTTGAAATTCAGCCTCGGTATCAGAAACAAATTTATTAATACCAACTACCAACGGCACTCCAAACTGACTTAAATTGCGAATGTGTCTCCCTAAATTTGAACAGCCTAATTTAAGTGCTTCAACATTTTCATTATTCAGCTCATCCTTGGCGACACCACCCTGATGCTTTAAAGCTCTTACCGTTGCAACTAGAACTACCGCATCCGGAGCAAGCTCAGCCTTACGACACTTAATATCAAAGAATTTTTCAGCTCCCAAATCAGCTCCAAAGCCAGCCTCAGTAACTACATAATCTGACAATTTAAGTGCTGTCTTTGTTGCAATAACTGAGTTACAACCGTGTGCAATGTTAGCAAAAGGTCCACCATGAATGAGTGCTGGATTTCCCTCTAATGTTTGAACAAGGTTTGGTCTGAATGCATCCTTAAGAAGAACTGTCATTGCTTGGTGAGCATTAATCTGCTTTGCTCTAACTGGAGTCATATCACGCGTGTACGCAATAATAATATTTCCTAATCTCTCCTCAAGCTCTGTTAAGTTTTGAGATAAACAGAAAATTGCCATAACCTCTGAAGCTACCGTAATATCAAACCCATCTTCTCTCGGATAGCCGTTAGTAGAACCACCCAGTGATGAAGTAATAGNTCTAAGAGATCTATCATTCATATCGACAACACGACGAAACGCAACCTTTCTACTATCAATATTAGTAGAGTTGCCCCAGTAAATATGATTATCAATCATTGCAGATAGAAGACTATGAGCAGATGTAATGGCATGGAAGTCACCTGTAAAATGAAGGTTAATGTCCTCCATAGGAATAACTTGAGCGTAACCACCTCCAGCTGCACCACCTTTCATACCAAAACAAGGCCCTAAACTAGGCTCACGCAAACAGACTGTAGTTTGTTTGCCAATCTTATTCAAACCATCTGTAAGACCAACTGAAGTTGTCGTTTTACCTTCACCTGCAGGAGTTGGTGTGACAGCTGTTACAAGGATAAGTTTTCCATCCTTATTTTTTTGTGCNCCATCAATTGCGTTCCAAGAAATCTTGGCTTTGTCATGTCCAAAAGGAACAAGATCCTCCTTATTGATGTTGAGCTTTGCTCCAATCTCATTAATGTGTTCGCCAGAAACTTCTCTAGCAATATCAATATCTGTTTTGTACTCGCTCATCTCTTCTCCTAAGTGCGCTGTAAATCAAAAAATTAAGAAATAAGTCCAATACCACTAAAAAAAATTGGTGGCATTTAACTTAAATCTTGGTGTTAGAATCATTAGTGTAGATATTATCTTACAAATTCAAGCAGCTATTAATAATTAAATTCATAACAGCTTGAATTTTAATAAATGCAGGTCTAGACTCCATTAAATATTAGAGTCCTCAAAACTATCTTTGCGTTCTTTGATGTAGGCTAATAATGCTTTATCGATTTCGGGATCAATTGGCGGCAACTCATACTCTGATAGCATTTTTTTATAAATACCATTTGCAATCATAGCTGTATCTCTTGAGCCATCCTGAACCCATTGTTCAAAGCTATTATCATCAAGAACATCTGACATATAAAAAGCTGTCTTGAAATTCTTCTTAGTATGTTCACATCCTAAAAAATGCTTGGGAACTTCATCTGAAAAACTTCCAATTTCACGAATTGCATCCATTGCTTGACCATTTTCACTCATATCAATTCCCTCTGCTGAAACTCTCATCATCCCTGCTTGATCAGCATCCATTATGAATTTCTCATAGCTCATACATAGACCGCCTTCTAACCAGCCAGCAGTATGTAAGTTAAAATTAACACTTGCATTTAAAGTTGCTTGCATAGTATTAGCGGCCTCATAGCCTGCTTGGGCGTCTGGCATCTTTGCGCCATTAAAGCCTCCACCACTTCTAAATGGAACACCTAATCTTCTAGCTAGGGCTCCGGAAATATTCATCATGTGGCCAGCCTCAGGAGTACCAAATGTTGGTGCACCAGATTTCATAGACATTGCAGTTACAAAATTACCATAAATAACAGGTGTACCAGGCCTAATGAGTTGAGCAAATGCCATACCCGCAAGTCCTTCAGCAAGACTTTGTGCTGCTACACCTACTGCAGTTGTTGGGGCCATTGCACCTGCAACAATAAATGGGGTTATGATTGTTGCTTGATTATTTCTGGCATAAACTTTAAGCGCACCCAACATTGTGGCATCAAATGACATTGGTGAACTGGCATTAATTAAACTGATTAATACGCAGTTTTTATCTACAAACTCGTCTCCAAATACTATTTTCACCATATCAACAGTGTCCTGAGCTCTTTCAGCTGCAGTAACAGAACCCATAAAGGGTTTATCTGAGTATTTGATATGACTATAAACCATATCAAAGTGACGTTTATTAACTGGTAAGTCAACCGGCTCACAAATCGTTCCACCAGAGTGATGAAGATTATCTGACATATATGCAAGTTTTATAAAATTCCTAAAATCTTCTATTGTTGCATAACGTCGGCCCTCATCAAGATCATGAACAAAAGGAGGCCCATAAGCTGGAACTAAAACCATATTATCGCCACCAATTTCTACATTTCTCTCAGGGTTTCGAGCGTATTGAGTAAATTGCTTTGGAGCATTATCTTGAATTAGTTTGCGACACATTCCTCTTGGAAATCTAACTCGCATACCATCAATACTAGCGCCAGCTTTTTCAAGGATATCAAGCGCCTCTTGGTCTTCAGAAAAAACAATACCAATCTCTTCTAAAATAGTATCTGCATTTTCTTCAATAATACTAAGATCGTCATCACTAAGAATACTATAGTGTGGTATTTTTCTTTTTATATAGGCTGGCGCCTTAGGAATCTCGTGCGCATCAGACTTATTAGTCGATCCACCTCTTCTCCTTCTTCTTTCTCTAGCCATTAAAATTTCTCCTCATTTATCACTATGACACTCTTTTACGGCGTCTAACTTTTTTAGTTGCTTGTTGCTTTACTGGAGATACACTAAATTTCATTGCATCAACAAAAAACTCTTGGAATCTTGGTTCCGTAGCAGTTTCAATTTTCACGACCTTTTCNACTGCCTCAATAATTGTTTGTCGTTTATTAATATCCAATAATGCTGCACTGGCTCCAATCCCTGCCGCATTACCTACTGAAACTATTTTTTCTGCAGTTGAGGTTGGAATAATATCCAATAGAGCAACATACCTTGCATCCAAATGAGCACCAAAAGCACCTGCCAACAATATCTTATCAAAATGGTCGCAATCAAGGTAGTCCATCAGTATTGATACACCAGCTGATANTGCAGCTTTAGCCAATTGAATGGAGCGAATATCTACTTGCTCAATATAGATTGACTTATCACCTTGGTCAACTAATAAAAATCGAGAGGTGTTGCCTTTTTTTGAAAAAAGCTCTGGTGCAACTGATTCAACAAAAAGACCACTTTGATCAATAATTCCTGCCTCAGCCAAAGCTACAATAGCTTCAATAATTCCACTTCCACATATACCAACCGCCTTCATTTTAACTAATTCAAAGTCGGGCTCATCTGACCAAGCATCACAACCGATTACCTTAAATCGAACCTTTAAAGTTTCTTTATCTATCCTTACTCTTTCGATAGCACCATAGGTTGCCCTNACTCCAGAGCTAATTTCAGCGCCTTCAAATGCTGGGCCTGTTGGAGAGGATGTTGCATACACCTTGCCCTCTTTAGAGAGCATGATTTCTGCATTAGTGCCGATATCAACTAGCAAAGTTGTTTTAGAATGCATTATGTCAATTTGACTAAGATAAGCTGCAGCTGTATCAGCGCCCACATGACCGGCAATTAGTGGAAAAAATGATAGCCTAGTTTTTGGGTAAAGATCTAAACTCAAGTCCTTAGCATCTACATCAAGCCAACTGCGAATTGATAATGTAAAAGGAGCCTGCCCTAATTCAACAGGCGAAATTCCAAAAAATATATGATGCATAATTGGATTGCCAACTAAAACCACCTCTAGTAATTTATCCCATTCTGTTTCTAGATTTTCACAAGCATCATGAAGCATTTCGGTAATTTTTCCCCGAACTGCAGCAGTTAATTTTTCATCCCCGCCTTTATTCATCATTACGTAAGACACTCTACTCATTAGATCTTCACCAAAACGAATTTGTGGATTCATTGCAGACGATTCGTATACTAATTTACCATCTTTAAGGTCATAAACGTAAAGCGCTAAAGTTGTTGAACCTATGTCAATTGCACCGCCAAAAATTTGATGTTTTCCTTGAGGGTAAGTCGCTACAATTTGATTTTTATCTCTTACTGCAACGGTAAGTTTGCCCTTACTTGAATGGATTAGAGGCTGAAGACCTGTAAGTAAGTTAAAGTCAATACTCGCTTTGACGCCTTGCTTTTTAAGTTGCGCTAGTAAGTTTTCTGATGCAGATGGATTTTCATCAAGTGTTGACTCTTCAAGGTTACAGTCAAAAAGACTAATTGAACTTGCCACAGAGTAATTCTGTTTCGCATTTTTTTTACTAATATAGGCTTTATGTTCTTGACTTTCCTCTGGAACATCAATTACTAGATCACCTTGAATACAAGACTGACAAGCCAACCTTTTTCCTTTATAAGTTGGATTATCTGCTATTAATTGTTTTTCTAGTCTTGTAACAGAAGTTACATTTTCAGGGTCACACTTAACACCAAATTTTGAATGTTCACCCTCTGAGACTTCTATCCAACATTGGTGGCATTGTCCATAACCACCACATAATGAGCGAATCGCAACACCAGCATCCTGTGCAACCTGCAATAGAGTATCTCCAAACTCGCCTTTGTATTGGCGGCCTGAAGGTGTAAAACATACTTGATAATTGTCATCCATCGTTATTCTTACTCATCTATTTTACTGTTGCCATAACCTTCACTTTGAGGCTCATCAGAGTTGATATTATAATAACATCCTTTTTCTTCAGTAAATATATGGTGCCAGGTACCTAATCCTTTAGAATCTTCAATGCTTCCTGCTGTAACGCTTATAGTCGGCATGTTATCATTTTGCCAAAACATATTTGCACCGCAGTTATCACAAAAACCATGGCGCGAACCTTCGTGAGTATAAAACCACTTTATCTTACCCTTGATTTTAATTTTATCCCTACTTACTTGAGATGCAGCCATGAAGTGTCCTGTCATTTTTCGACACTGTTCGCAGTGGCAATACGATATATCATTCAAATCAAAAGCTGTATAGGTAGTCTGACCACAGACACAAGACCCCTTATACTCAACACTAGGCATAATTTATGCGCGTCTCCTTCTTCTTCCTTCTCTAGGATTCTGACCTTCTTTTAGGGGCTCTTTATAGGCTGAAATCCAGCTACTACATCCATCATCAACTCCAGTCAAAACATCGCCAGCTCTAATGGCTTGAACTAGTTCAGGGTGAAGAGGATTAACAATTGCTGAGGTCATCCCTGCCGCAATGAGCATGGGTAGGAATGCATTATTGATACCACTTCGCTGAGGCAAACCAAAACTAACATTTGAGGCTCCACAAGTTGTGTTAACTTTTAATTCACTTCGAAGTTTCCTAACCAAATCAAAAACTTGATTGCCTGCTTGAGAAATTGCCCCAATTGGCATTACCAAAGGATCAACTACAACGTCCTCTGGCTTAATTCCATAATCTGCAGCATGCTCAACAATTTTTTTAGCAACTTTAAACCTTTCATTCGGGTCTTCACTAATACCAGTCTCATCATTTGAGATTGCAACAACAGCTGCATCATACTTTTTAACAAGAGGAAGCACCCTTTCCAAAACTTCAGTTTCACCGGTTGTAGAATTGACTAGAGCTCTCCCCTGATAGGCCTCTAATCCAGACTCTAAGGCCTCAATTATTGAAGAGTCAATTGAAATTGGCACATCAACCACCGCCTGAACGCGCCTGATAGACTCTGCTAATATTGCTGGCTCATCTGCCAAAGGTATGCCCGCATTAATATCCAACATTTGAGCGCCTGCAGCAACTTGAGCAATTGCATCTGCTACCACACGAGAATAGTCACCTGCCTTCATTTCTGCAGCTAAAATTTTTCTACCGGTTGGATTGATTCTCTCTCCAATCATTACAAATGGATGNCCAAAGCCTATTGTGACCTCTTTTGATGCTGACGATAGTGTTGTTGTAGCCAATTTACTTACTCCTCTTATTTATTATTTATCGCATTTTTAATCCAAGTAGCGTTAGCATTAATCCCACCTAAAGGGAAAAAATGTATATTGCTTATATTAAAGCTTGGGTGTTCTTTTTTGTGTGTAGCTAATGTTTCTAAAAAATCATTTGGATCAAATGGCAACAGGAGTTTCTTCACATCTTTAGCTCTGTTTTGAAGAACCTTTAAAGAAGGCCCAACTCCACAAGCAATTGAAAACTTTATTAAAGTTTGTAATTTTGCAGGTCCAGCGACTCCAATATGAATTGGTATATTGATTCCACCTTCAATCAACGAGTCTGCCCAGTTTATTACAGGACCTGCATCAAAACAAAATTGAGTTGTGATTGCAATTTTTATGTCTGTGCGTTCACTAAAATTCTGTTTCCATAGCAATGCCTCATCAACATTTTTAGTTGTGCCATCATGATCAATATCTTTATTGCCTTCAGGGTGTCCAGCAAAATGCAGATTTTTAAAATTATATTTTTCAAAAAGCTCGGTTTCAACCAATTGTATTGAACTGTCAAAGACACCATGGGGATTACTAACTCCCCCGGCCAAAAGTAAAGCTTGTTCGATACCTGCCTCATCTTGATATTTTTGTATCCACTCTTCAAGCATTTTTTTATCTTTAATAATACGCGCAGGAANGTGCGGCATAACGTCAAAGCCTTCATTGCTTATTCGCTTAGCGGTGTCCACCATTTCTTCAATTGGAACACCTTCAATATGAGCAATATATACTCTAGTATTCTTTGGCAGTATTTCTCTAAAACTCTCTATTTTAGAAGCAGTACGAGGCATAACCTCAATAGAAAAATCCGTTAAAAATTCCTTTAGCTCACTGCTTGCTTGATTATTTTCTTCTTTCGAAAAAAAGGATTTAAAGATAGACATTATTTACACACCATAAATTCAACTCTATTTTTTTGACTAATTTCTTTAAACATATTTATTTACTCAATCTTAACGCTTTATCTCTAATGTCTCAATATCTATGTCTTCAAAAACACTATCTAGATTTCCTGTTCCTACAAACCTGTATTCGTAGTCAAAACCAAAATCTTTCGCATACTTTTGAGCATCCTTTTGCCATTGTTCATTTTCAGTTTGAGCTAGGTAGACTAATTTTTTATAATGCTCAAAGTAAACTTCAAATAACTCAGGATTTTTATCAAGCCCTAACCCTTTAATCATAATTCTATTAAAGTTTTTTACTAAATAATCTGTTAAATAAAAAGTACCTAGCTCTTCTTCTGATAGCTTTTCAAAAACATCTTTACCAGCAAAAAATTCGTAACAATGTGCGCCTTCAATTCGTTTTGCGCCATACTTTTCTATCACTCTATCAAGGCTACCACCCGTTCCACAATCGGCGTAAGCAATATACACATCCTCATAAAGATGCGCATTTTCAGATAAATACTCTTCGATTCCTGGTGCAATTAGTTGAGGAGTGTTATGCCAACTAGCAGGCAAACACTGAAGATTGACTTTATCTGAAAGGAGAGGGTTTTGCTTTATTAAACTTAATAAATCGTATACTAATGCGCCGCAGCCTAAAACTAATCTTTTTTTACTCTTATCCGAATTTTCCTTATCGATGACCACGCTTTTTATCCAAGCCACGAACATACTCTTCAGCCATTTCAGAGCTTCTTGCAGCGTCACGGCCATATGCAGGAACACCAATTGAGTCGGCAAATTCTTGATTCAGTGGCGCACCGCCGCACATTATATGAACATCTTTACGTAACCCTCTTTTTTCCATCTCCTCAACTACAACACCCATATAGGGCATAGTTGTCGTAAGTAGGGCAGACATCCCCACAATTACCGGCTCATGTTCATCAATAGCTTCGAGGTAATTTTCGACAGGATTATTAATGCCCAAATTGATGACTTCAAAACCAGCTCCTTCACACATCATAGCAACTAAGTTTTTACCAATGTCATGAATGTCACCTTTCACAGTGCCAATTACAAACTTACCTAAAGACGTATCCTCGGCTGATTCAGCAAGTATAGGTCTTAATATTCCCATACCTCCTTTCATTGCGCCGGCACACTTTAAAACTTCTGGAACAAATAAAATGCCGTCACGAAAATCAACGCCCACAATTTTCATTCCAGCAACGAGAGCTTCACCCAAAACATCATTTGCGTCCCAACCTCGTGAAAGTAATATTTCCGTACCCTCAGTCACCTCAGCATCGAGGCCATCGTAAAGATCGTCTTGAATTTGTTCGACTAACTCTTTGTCGTCTAATTCATTTAGGTCGAAATCGTCTTCTTCACTCATCGTTCCCCCTCAGGTAGCAAGTAATATGTAACACTTAAAAAGGCGAAAGATACCTTGAATTAATTTCGGTGTCAATCATTAAATTTACATTTTAAACTTTTTTCATATGGGTGAAAAAAATTACAGCATATATCCCTTTAAGTAATTGTAATAAGGGAATATTTTTCTATTCAAAAAACATGAAATAAAGAGTAACTAAAAATTGAAAAAAACTAAACTATCTCTCTCATAAAGTTGTCATAAATTTGTCTCGCACAACTGAGACACTGACCCATATGTTTGTCGGTATTTTGTTTGAGGTTTGATAGTGCACCCTCACCCAATGTATTTGTTAGGGCTTCTGCGTATTCAGGAATCTCTCCCCAGTTTTCTACAGTATCTGACTCTATTTCAACGTGATACTGCATAGACCAAGCATTCATTCCTATTCGCATTGCTTGAATAGAGCATACATCTGACTTCGCCAAAACAACAGCCCCTTCTGGCGCTTGCGCCACCCTAACTGAATGCCACTGAAGACACTGCTGCTTTTCTGCAGTCCCTTGAAAAAGCAGATCTTTCTTTCCCTCATCTGTTAACTCAACCTCAAGTACACCAATCTCAGGAATTTTTTGAGGCCCGCATGTCCCACCAAGTGCATCTGCAAGCAACTGATGCCCTAAACATAAACCGAGGTACGGCTTACCTAAATCTTTAACCCAATGCCTAATGGCCACTTTTTCATCAACAAGCCAGGGGTTTTCTTCAATATCCCACACATCCATTGGACCGCCCATTACCCACAGCGCGTCGTAATTATCAAAACTAGGAATTTTATCTCCGCGATGTAAATATACAGGATCCCATTCAATTCCATCCTCAGCTAAAAATTGCCTCAATGAACCAGGATGCTCACAATCAACATGTTGAAAGACCAACACTCGCATATAACTCTCCCTATTGGATTAATGTAAAGAACTTGCGCACATATTAATACTAATAATTAAGCTCGTCAAATAATAATGGTTATACTGTCGGAAGTTTTTCTAATGAAAAAAATGGCGCAGCATAAAAAAATTATAAGTATGGCAATTGCTTTAGCCTGTGTTCTTCTGGCTATTAATTTTGGCTTTAGATCTTCACTTGGTTTGTTTCTTAAACCCGTCTCAGAAACCTTTGGATACGGTCGTGAAGTTTTTGCTTTCTCGCTGGCTCTTCAAAATCTATTATGGGGATTATCTCAGCCCATAGCTGGAGCATTTGCAGACAAATTCGGAACCTCAAGAATCATTATAGTTGGAACGATTTTCTATTCTTTAGGTCTTTATATAACTGCAACTGCTGATAGCTTTATGAGCCTCCACTTAGGAGCTGGAATTCTAATTGGAATGGGCATTTCTGGAACAGGGTTAGGGGTCGTTCTTCCGGCTATGGCAAGAATGGTAGCACCAGAAAAAAGAGCACTTGCACTTGGAATAGGAACTGCAGCAGGCTCTGCTGGTCAATTTTTATTTATCCCAATTGCAAGAGAATTTCTTGTAGCCTATGGTTGGCAAACAGCACTTGTTATTATGGCAGTCGGAGCACTTTCAATGATTCTTTTCTCGCCAGTATTTAAAGGTGTGGAAAAAAAGAATACCACTATAGATAATGAACCGTCTCAAAATCTTAAAGAGGCCCTCACTGAAGCATCTCGGCATATTCATTACTGGCTTCTGATTGCTGGATTTTTTGTTTGTGGATTTCAGCTTGCTTTTATTACTGTTCATATGCCCTCTTATCTTGCAGACAAAGGATTTGATAGTTCAGTGGCAGCAATAAGTTTATCTATTATTGGTCTGTGTAATATTATTGGATCACTTGCTTCAGGATATCTCTCAGGTATTTATTCAAAAAAATGGATTTTAGCCTATATCTATGCTGCCAGATCAATTGTAATTGTTTTGTTTCTAGTAACTCCAATCTCAACTTTCACAATCTACGCATTCTCTTTTGCTACTGGCTTGCTTTGGCTTGCAACTGTACCTCCCACTTCAGGATTAGTTGCCCAGATGTTTGGTTTAAGATTTATGGGTACTCTCTACGGCATAGTATTCTTAAATCATCAAATTGGATCATTTACAGGAGTTTGGCTCGGGGGTTATCTTTTTGATACAACTGGGTCTTATAATCAAGTATGGTGGTGGGCTGCGATAATTGCCGCTATTACCGCCTTGATACATGTCTTCATAGATGAGCAACCAATCAAAAGACTAAGGGTTAACCTTGAGGCTAGCTAAGATAGAATCGCGACACTTTTAACTTGGACAAAAATACTTAAACCACTTTCTAAATCAAGCATTGATGCTGATTTTGTAGTCAAACATGCGAGTAATACAACTCCGTTCAAACTTAGGCGGACCATAACCTGGGCCTTGCCTTCAGGAACTATCTCTTCAACCACTGCTGGAAAAATATTCAAAATACTTGTATCTATCTGCTTCTTTTTTGTAAGGCTGACATCACGAGCTGCCACCCTTATTCGAACAAGACTTTCAGTCGACAAACCATTATCTGGAACAATAAATTGACCCCCCG
This sequence comes from Thiotrichales bacterium, assembly GCA_002711905.1. Taxonomy (GTDB): domain Bacteria; phylum Pseudomonadota; class Gammaproteobacteria; order PS1; family Pseudothioglobaceae; genus Pseudothioglobus. The sequence continues at coordinate 19,400 of PASI01000002.1, read as the reverse complement.
AAAATTCAAGGTGCATTAAATTGAACTCAGGTTCACGATTCATCACCCTGGCATCAATAATAGAGATTGCATCACTACTATGAGACATTGGCATATCAAACCTAGTTAGCATGTCATTAACTGGCCCATTACCAATAATTTTGCCGCCTTCAATAAGCATTATGTGATCTGCCAACCTTGAAGTTTCATCCTGGGAATGAGTTACATAAAGAATTGGAATATCCAGTTGATTATGAAGAGAGTCTAGGTAAGGCAAAATTTCATTTTTACGCTTTAAATCAAGAGCAGACAAAGGCTCATCCAAAAGTAAAATTTTGGGATTAGCCAATAAAGCTCTTGCAATTGCAACTCGCTGCTTTTCGCCTCCTGAAAGCTGACTTGTTGTTCTATTAAGCAAGGCTTTTATATCTAATAATGTATATATTGACCCTATAAAATCTTTACTCAGTCCATTTGTTCTCTTAATAGCATAACCGAGGTTGNCTCTNACATCCAGATGATCAAACAGGGCAGCACCCTGAAANACATACCCAATCTGGCGTTTATGTGTTGGCACAAAATGATTACCTTTTTGCCAAANCGAATCACCAATCTTAAGATAACCCTTATCGCTCTTCTCAAGCCCTGCTATAGCTCTTAATAGGGTTGTCTTGCCAGATCCTGAAGCGCCAAAAACTACTGTAATACCCTTATCGGGAATACTAAATTGAGCATCTAGTGTGAAACCCTCTAGTTTAATTTTTGTCTTGCATTCAATCACTAACCTCTACTCCTCATAATTGAAAAATGACGGTTAAAGATATATACAAATATTAGCATTAGAAACGAAGTGATAAGAAGCCCTCCTGCTAACAAATGGGCTTGGCCATATTCCATTGCCTCAACATGATCATAAATTGCTATCGATAGCACTCCTGTCTCATCTGGAATATTTCCTCCTATCATTAGCACGACTCCAAATTCTCCTACTGTATGAGCAAATCCCAATACTGCCGCTGTAATAAAGCCAGAACGAGCTAATGGAATAGCAACTGTAAAAAAACGATCAAGTTTTGACGCTCCTAAAGTCGCAGCTACTTCCAAAGACTGTCTTCCAATCGAGCTAAAGGAATTTTGAAGTGGCTGAACTACAAAAGGGAGAGAGTAAATGACCGATCCCACAACTAAACCACTAAAAGTGAAGGCTATGGAACTTCCTCCAAGAGATTCTAATAGTTTACCTATGGGCCCATTAGACCCAAGTGTTACTAGCAAATAAAAACCTAATACTGTTGGCGGAAGTATTAATGGTAAGGCAATGATAGCTTCAAATACTACTTTAAATTTAAACTTGGTTTGCGACAACCACCAAGCGAGCGGTGTTCCAATTAAAATTAAAATAGCTGTGCTTAACAAAGCCAATTTAATGGTGACAATAATTGCAGAAATGTCTAATTCATTCAACATTATGGTAAATCATATCCAAATTTTGAAATTATATTTAAAGCCTTATCAGTTTGAACAAACGACATAAAATCTCTTCCAAGTGAACTGTCTGTTAGGAGAACTGCTTGTTGCTCTATAGGATTATATAATGACTGAGGAACCTCCCAAAAAGAACCCCTGACAGAAAAATTAGGGTTCATTAATTGTGAGAATGAGACAAAACCAAGCTCCGCATTTCCACTACTGATGAATTGAAATGCTTGGGCAATATTTTCACCTCTAACCAATTTTTCATTCATATCTAGCCATAGCTTCATTGACACTAATGTCTCTTTAGTTGCAATCCCATAGGGAGCAATTTTAGGATTAGCTATTGCCAAAAATCGAAAACCTTTATCATAAAGAATTTGACCTTCAGAATCAACCAACCCTTTAATTGGACTCCATAAAGCAAGCTTTCCTAATGCATAAGTAAATCTAGATTCATTCTTAGATATTCTTTGTTGCTCAAGCAATACTGGTCTTATTTTATCAGCTGAAAAAAACAGGTCAAAAGGTGCGCCATTAATAATCTGAGCATAATGCTTACCAGAAGAGCCAGGAATAAGGACTATTTTGCTTGCTTTAGAAGAGTCAAAAGCTTCTATCTCAAACTGTTTAACAACTTCTTTCATTGTTGGATAGAAATTACTTGCAACAGCAATTCTAATCTCATTAGCTACAGATTGGGTGGTAATAAAAAATTGGCAGACAAACAACAAAGCAAAGATCTTTAACTTAGTATTCCACATATCTATCTATTGACTTTTTAAATGATTAGTTTTTTGGCTAATCAAGCAAGCAGCTTTGAAAAACCATACAATATATTCTATAGTGATTTACCTTACTAATTATTAATATTAGAGTCTTTCAAACCTGCATAATTAAATACAATTATGTTAATATATTTCATATTAGACTCTATTCATTTATAACGCACAAAATAAAAGGGAAATAATGTCAAAAAATCATCTATTATTAGCTTTTTTATGNTCNTTTTGTTTTACATTAAACGTATCAGCTGATTACATNGATGGCCAAAGAGCATATGCCAATGGNGACTATGGAGTTGCTATNCTTGAATGGACTCAAGTTGCAGAAGATGGAAATGCAAGAGCNCAATATAACCTTGGTTGGATGCATGCAAATGGTAAAGGCACTGCGCAAGACTTCAAAGAGGCNATTAAGTGGTACACAAAATCTGCTCAACAAGGTAATGTCAATGCCCAATACAACTTAGGCAACCTCTACTTAAGAGGCCAAGGAGCTGCCCAAAATGATAAACTTGCTTTTAGCTGGTTCATTAAAGCTGCTGAACAGGGTGATGCTCCAGCTCAATATAATCTTGGAAGAATGTATATCCTTGGTAAAGGTGATGATAAAAACTTCTTAGAGGCTAGGTTTTGGATTAAACAAGCTCTAGAAAATAACGATGAATATATTGGTGCACTTGCACAACAAGTTTGGGACGACTATAAACTCGGAAGCTACTAGCTAAACAATAGTGTTATTTGAACTTAAATTTGTATAGCTACAACAGAGCATGTCTCAATACTTATTTTCTCAGCCTCAACAATTGCAATTGTTTTTGCTGCTTGACTCAATAAATCTAAATTAGTCTTATTTCCTGATAAGATTTCATCAATAAAAGCTCGAATTTCAAATTCGTACCCCATACCTTCTTTTAACTTTATGTTTTCAGGCTCATACCCATATCTAAATAGTTTTAATGTTTCTTCTTCATCTAAAAGATAACTGAGTGTTCCGTTTTCAAAATTAGCTGTATATGACATATTAAAGCCATACCCCTCCTGCATAGTCCAACTACCCTCAGAACTTACTAAAGGAGATGCATTTGTCTTATTAAAAATATAATTTGTAACCACATGNTCAATGCCTCCACTCGGACCGTTATANCCTTGACTAAAGACTGCATCTGGNANCCCTAAGCANNNGTTAATAAAGTCAGTATCATGGACATGAAGATCGAGAAGTGCACCNCCACACTGACTATCATCTGAATAAAAAGCACCNCCAGGAAAACTTGTCTGACGCCTAAAGTTTAGTGATAAACATTTTCCATATATTGATTTTTCAATTGTCTCCTTAAGAAAAACCCATGCAGGCCAATATCTTAGACACATAGCGGACATAATATTGCATGAAGACTGTTCTGCTAACTTCATTATTTTCTTGGCCTCATCATATGTTCTAGCCAAAGGCTTTTCAACCAGCACATGTTTGTTTCTAGCAAGTGCTGCTTCTACAAAAATATAATGAAGATCTGTGCCAACGCATATATCAACTATATCAATATCAGAATTATTGATNAGANCCATTCCATCAAGGTATTTTTTAACGCTTAGACCTGAAACGCCGCCTTCAGCCTGCCCACTAATATTACCCTCAGCTTTACTTGAGCCATCGAGTCTACTCTGGATTGAATCAGCAATAGCGATGACCTCAACACCGTCAATTTTGGAATAAATATCTAGGTGAGTTGAGCCCATACTTCCAAGCCCAATAATTCCAACTTTTAATTTTTTACTCATATTACTAAACTCATTTATTTGAAATCAAATATTTGATCCATAGCGGTAGATGTTCGAGACAAAATTGTCTCATCCCAAGGCAACATTTCAGCAATAATAGTGCTTTTATATTGAATGGATTTTAAGGCAGATATTGTTTCTTTCCAAGGAACATCTCCTGTTCCTATGTCACAAAAACTGAAACTACCAGTCCAGTCAAAATTCTCTTGAAAATCTTTAATCTGAATCCTTTTTATTCTTGAGTTAAGAAGCTCAACCCAGTGAGGNGGGTACTGCTGATAACCAATTAAATTTCCAATATCTAGATAAACACCGAGCTTATTAGATTCAAAAGAGTCAACAAAATCTCTAAGTTCAATAGGCGAATAAAAGAACCCATTCCAAACGTTCTCCATGCATAAATCAACATCTAAATCCTCTGCAATAGGGAGCATTTGATTAATGGCCTCCCTAAGTCTATCAAGGGCCCTGTCGTAACGAACTATTTCAGGAGAAATTGGGCTTTTTACGACGCCAGGTACAAATAATAGTGCTTTGCAGTCGAGGTGACTAGCGACCTTAATTGCATCTTGATGAAGCTTAATAGAGTTTTTTCTAACACCTGCATCGTCACTAGTAGGACTGATACCCCAACTCATTCCTGTTGCAATACTGTCAACAAATACGCCTGAATCATTAATTTTTTGACGGATCGCACTGCACTCACTCTCTGACAAATTGGTGTTTATAACGCCCTCATTAGATACTGACAATTCTAATGCTTCAAACCCATTGGATTGTGTTTGAATCAAAGCAGACTCGATAGACTCATTGTTAGACAAACCATTCTCGAACGAAAGATAACTTATCCCTTTAATCAAAACGCACCCCTTTAATATAGTGAATCAAGCTTTTGCCAAGTCTTAGTCATATCAACTATCTGACCTGTTTTCATACTCTCGTCTATTGCCATAGCTACAAGTCCTGCAGCAATTGCCTCCTTCGGGCCAACAGGCAACGAACTCAAATCTCCCCTAAGAAAGCTAACAATATCCTCACACATTAATTGATCAGCACCATAGTGTGATGGGTAGTTTCCTGAACCAGNTGTACTTGGATAGCTAAAATCATGCTCTTCAAGAAGATTACCTGTTCTAGCATCAGTGATTCGAAGACCTCCACGACCAAAATCTCCCTCGGCCATTCCACGACTTCCAATGACACAAAAACGCCTCTGTTCATCAGGAACATTGATACTTGTATGGAAAGAGAAGGTGACCTTATTTGGATACTCAATTAATGCATTTTGATGATCAATAATATCAGCATCACTTGTAAATGGATTGTCAACATTTTCCCAGTATGATTTTTTCTTTTGATAGACATTATCATGCTNATTCCCTGTTGGGGCCTCTGAAGGAATGAAATTATTTCTTCCTCCAAAACTGACAACTCTAACTGGCCTTTCACCAACAATACTGTTGTAGAGGTCAATATCGTGACAACACTTTTCTAACATAAAACCACCAGAGTATTTCTCTAACCTTCTCCAATCTCTCATAAAAAAAGAGCCGTGATAAGGCGCAATATGCTCATTCGCTTCTAGTGAGGTTATACTTCCTAAGATTCCTGCATCCAAGACTCGCCTCATTTCTNTCATATGAACTGAATAGCGTAAAACAAGCCCAACAATGAGCTGGTTTTCACCATATTTTTTGATTAACTTAGCAAGCTCAAAACTATCTTCTTGAGTTGTAACTATTGGTTTTTCTGAAAAAACCTTAAGTCCCGCCTCAAGACCCAATTGTATATGTTCTAAGTGAAGATGATTTGGTGATGCAACCCAAAGTAAATCTAGATCACTTTCANNAATCATTTGCGCAAGGCTTTCATATTGGTTTAATTGACTGGAGTGCTGCTCAATTATTGATAAGCCGCAAGGATCTGGATCAACATACCCCACTAATTCAAGCTCAGGCATTTCCTCCTTAATCATCTTGAGAACATTTCCAGCTCGGAGTCCTAAGCCAACAATACCTGTCCTCATGATTTACTCCTTATCTATTTACTTAGCTTTTTAAAAGTGCTTTTTAAAAGTGCTAGTCCTGATGAATTAAAAACGTGGCATTTGAGAGGATCAATGGTTAGATTAACAGTGTCACCTGGTTTAACGACTGAATCACTTGGCAGAACAGCACAAAAATGACTGTTGCCCAAAACAGAACCATAGAGGATTACTGTTGCTCCTATATGCTCGACAACGTCGACAGTCATTGGAATTCCTCCTTTTTCAGAAGAAACCACCAAATCTTCCGGTCTGATTCCAATATCTATTTCGTCACCTACTTTNATGCTTGAGACTTCAACAGCCAAGTCCAAAGTAAGGCCACCAATATTTGCAATTAATTTTTTCTGTTTAATATTAGTATCGCTTGTTTTAATGAAATTCATATTAGGATGACCAATAAAACCTGCTACAAATTTTGTTTTAGGATTATGATATAAATCCATTGGCGAGCCTACTTGCTCAATAACACCATCATGCAACACCACAATTTTATCAGCCATCGTCATCGCTTCAATTTGGTCATGCGTGACATAAATCATTGTTGAGTTTAAATTTTGATGCANCTTTGCAAGCTCAACCCTCATATCTCCTCTGAGNGCTGCATCTAGATTAGATAGAGGCTCATCAAAAAGGAATACTTTTGGATCTCTTACAATAGATCGTCCAATTGCAACTCTTTGTCTTTGNCCTCCAGAAAGTTGGCCAGGCTTAAAGCCTAAACGNTCCCTAAGCTGCAAAATATCAGCTGCCTTAAGNACCTTTTCTTCTAATTCTTTTTCACTAACTTTAGCTACTCTGAGTGGAAAGGCAATATTTTCAAATACTGAGAGGTGCGGATAAAGCGCATAAGATTGGAAAACCATTGAAATTCCTCTCTCTACTGGAGGNGCATTAGAAACGTCCTTATCATCAATAATAACGCTTCCGCTTGTTGCCTCTTCTAGGCCAGAAATTATTCTTAATAGCGTTGTTTTTCCGCACCCTGAAGGACCAACAAAAACTACAAACTCTTTATCATTAATCTCAAGGTTAATATCAAATAAAACCTCAGTTTCATCAAAACTTTTATAGATATTTTCCAGTTTTACAGTCGCCATACCCTCTTCCTTATTAATTGCACAAATTGCTTGCGTATTTCAAAATGTTACTTCTTCTTAAAATAAAGCAAACCTTGAAAGTGTGTTGATTGGTCAACATACTTTTAGGGTTGGCCTTAAAAAATCAGGGGCAATTTTCATTGCCCCTGATTCAGTCAATTAATTGACTTACAGACCCTCAGCTAGAGTTTCTGCAGCTTCAGCCACTAGATCAGCAGCAGAACCATCACCCAGGATTATGCCTTGGATGGCGCCATTAATACCTGCTTGAAGTGCCTTAAAGTCTTCAAACATTGGCTCTGGTCCACCTCTACCGATTGGCTCAACAAACGTCTGCCAATAGTCAGTTGAATAGTAAACATCATCCCTCATCTTATCATATTGCAGAATCGGCGTTAAACCCCAGCTCTTATCAAGATCATATTGAGCCTCACCAGATGTCATCATTTGAGCCAACTCCATTGCTAGAGTCTCATCTGCAGAACCTTTGAATACTGCCATAGAGTCAGTAATCAATAATGTTCCACTCTCTCCACTTGGACCTGCAGGAACAGGTACAACGATTTCAGCAATATTTGCATTGTGTTGACCTCCACCCCATGGGCCATTGATATACATTCCAATCTGACCATCATTGTATAGCTGAGTCAGTTGAGAACGCTCATAACCACTAGGGCCTGCAGGAACAGGAACAACGATTTCAGCAATGTTTGCATTATGTTGACCTCCGCCCCATGGGCCATTGATATACATTCCAATCAGACCATCGTTGTACAACTGAGTCAGCTGACCACGCTCATAACCACTAGGGCCTTCCTGTGCAACACCAGCTAATTTACCAATAAAGGCAAGTGTTTCAACAGCTTCAGGGCTGTTAAAAGTTATCTCACCAGTATCTGCATTACTTACACTACCGCCATTACTATATAGGTAGTTTAAGAATTGGTGCATGGTGTTGTCAAAGTCTTTAGCGGCTAAACCAATACCTGCAGCTGAGGTATTGTCATTAACAGCCTTGGCCATATTGTAAAGTCCTTCCCAAGTTCTAGGCGCAACACAAGCTTCACCCGCTGCCTCAACTAAACCACAGTTAATGAATAATGCTTTCGTAGAGAAGGCATGCGGGTAACCCCAAAATTGACCTCCATCAGAAACAGTTGCAAGAACGCCAGGTTGATACAACGCCTGCATTTCATCAGAAATGTCAACTGGTACAATTAACCCACTACGGCCAAGTTGCTTTAATGTGCGAGAGCCAATATAAGCCAAACCAACTGGATCACCTGCAGCAGCAAGCGTCATAGATTTATCCTGACACGTTCCCCAAGGAACCGCCTCAGCATTAACCGTAACACCTGGATATTTAGCCTCAAAAGCATCAAAAACTACTTGATCAGCTGGACGTATTTCACCACCGCAAATTATTGCGTGCACCTCTGCAGCATGAACTGGTGCCATAAAACCGGCTCCAATTAACGCCAAGAAGAGTGCTTTTTTTATATTTTTCATTTACTTCTCCTTTAATATTTATAACAAATCACTAGAAACAATAATCTGCTCTAGTAACACTTAATGTGAGTTTTTTTAATTCTCACTCCTTTACTGCTCCCGAAGTCAAACCTGCTATGAGATGTTTCTGCATAAACAGGAAAATTAACAACACGGGCAGAATTCCTACAAGACTTGCTGCCATCATTTCATTCCACAAGACTCTTTGATAACCAATAAATTCAAAAATACCAGCTGGTAGAGGCATATAGTCCCTATCCTGGTTAAATGTAATCGCAAATAAAAATTGTTGAGCATAAGCACCAATAAACATAGCAACACCTACAACAATTAATCCAGGGGTTGCTAAAGGTAGTATGACTCGTCTCAATGTATACAGTCTAGAAGCGCCATCTACAAATGCAGCTTCTTCTAATTCATAAGGAATCTTTTCTAAAAAAGACTTAAGCAACCAAATTCCAGTGGGTATTAGAAAAGCTACGCCTGGAATAATCATCGCCCAGTATGTATTTAACAAGCCATACATTCTCAATAATTTATAGAGTGGGATTAGTAATACAGCACCCGAGAACATATTGACCGCCAAAAATAGCGTCAAGCTAACTGTCTTTCCACGAAAGTTGAAACGAGCATATGCATAGGCTGCAGGGACAATAAAACACATTGCAAAAAACGTAACGGCAGTTGATAAGAATACACTGTTAAAGATATAACGAGGTAATTGAGGAACAGTGACCCACATATCTCTATAAGCCTGAAAACTCATTTTATCTGACCAAAATCGACTCATAAAATCCATAAAACTCATCGTTTCACCCACAGCAACATCTGGCCTACTAAATAAATGCGTTAATGGCCTCAATGATGCAATAAACATTTCAACAAACGGAAGTAGCATAAATGTTAAAAAAAGTGCAATAGAAGAGTAAATCCCTATTTTTTGCAGCACGGTATATTTATTCATCATTTTCGAACTCCAGAGTATCCATACTTATTACCAAGCCTATTCAAAACAGTCAAATAAACTACGGAAAAAACACCGAGTATTAAAACAACAAGAACTGCCCTGGTTGCACCTGCACCAAACTTGTAACTAAAAATAGCTGTCTTGAAGGTGTCAATAATTAATGTCGTCGTCGCTCCTCGAGGCCCGCCCTCAGTCAAGATCCATATAATTTCAAAGGAATTAAAGGTCCATATCGCCGAAAGTAGCGCCATTGAAACTATCGTAGGCAAAATTTGCGGCAGGGTTATTCTTCTAAAGCGATACCAGCGAGAAGCGCCATCCACATAGGCGGCCTCATGAAGATCTTTTGGCACCCCTTGAATAGCAGCTAAAAAGAATAGGGTTACCATTGGCGTTCCAATCCATACATCGGTCACAATTGCTGAATAAAATGCACTCTGCTTATAGGCCAAGAAACTAAAGGGACCGTCAGTAATACCAACCATTTCTATAAAGTTTGAGATTAAACCAAAATGGCCATTGTATAACCATAACCATCCAAAACATCCAATTGCGATGGGGACTATCCATGGCGGCATAACCAATGCTCGTAAGATTCCACGAGCCCTAATATTACTAGCTAGCAATGAGGCGCCAATTAATCCTAAAATCATTTTTAAACCAACGGATAAAAACATCCAGTAAAAAGTTCGCGTTACAATTGATGGAAACTTACGACCGCCAATTGCTTTTTCATAATTCTCCCAACCGACAAATTCTGCTCCACCCATCAAAGTTCCAAGATTCGAATTAGTAAAAGACAAACGAAATGTCTCATACAAAGGCCAAACCACAATCCAAAACATAACCAAAGCAGCTGGAGCAATCAATGCCCACGCAAAAAGCGTTGTTGTTTGTGCCTTGGTTTTTGGTTTAAATATTTGTATCAAATTACTCACTCGTCAGAGCCTCCTTATTCGTTACTGGATCTGACATGATATCAAAATTCTCGGCTTTATAATAGTCCCAACCAATTCTATCAAACAATTCTCTAAAACTACTTTTGGCTAAATCACCCAGCTCTGATCCTTTGCGTCTATTTGCATTACTCGTCCATGCACTTTCTGATAATCCAAGTATTCTTGGACATAACATAGACTCCATCTCACTATCCTTAAGAATCGTTTCGCACCAAAGATGGCCTTGAATTCCTTCAATATTTGCTTCAAGCTCAGGCTCATCTCCTGGAACAATATCCCAATCAACTGTGCTTTCAAAAGGGATCACTGCGGCCCAATTTGCTCCTCGGTCAGCATAATGTCTACTTTGAGCCATGTCAAAATAAATGTGCTCAGCTGGACACAGTACCACTTGATAACCTTCTCTTGCTAAATTAAAACCAGACTCAAGATTCTGCCATGAAAATAATAACTTCTCAGACTTATCATCATGATGATTACCATCTTCAGCCTCCTGCCAAGAGGCGGTTTTTTTGTTATTTAACTCTACTCTTTTTGAAAGCTTATTAATAAACCAAGAGGCGACATCTTTACTATTTTTAAGGTCATGGTCTTTCATTAATGCTAGTACCTTAGGAGATTTTTCCCAAGCACCTGGCGCAATTTCATCACCACCCAGATGTATATACTTCCCTGGAAACTGATTACACATATCGTCTATTAAAGACTCAACAATCTTTAAGGTTTCTGGCATTGCAGGATTCATTGTGTTCTCTCTATAACCCTGAACTGAAACCTCATAACTCTGATCTTCAGGGTCCCTCATCTCTGGATATAGATTAATTAGCGACATGTTATGACCAGGCAAATCAAACTCAGGTATTACTTCAATATAATTAGCAGAAGCTCTATGGATAATCTTATCAATATCTTCTTTGTCATAACACCCTCCAGTTGCATCTGATCCAGATCCAAAAACAGGTGGCACTAATAAATTATTTCCCCTTTTAGAAGTTGCAGTGGCAATTTCAGGGTAGCTATCTAATTTGAAACGAAAGGCCTCATCATCGATTGCATGCCAATGAAACTTGTTCAGTTTAAAAAGACTCATTAAATCAAGTAATTTCAATAAACTATCTACTGAGTAAAAATGCCTAACCGTATCTAAATGTTGGCCTCTCCAACTAAAACGAGGCGTATCAAAGATAGAGCCGCATGGGATTAATTGATGATAGGTTTGAGCAAGCTGCATCAATGAGACAAGGCCATAATAAAAACCTGATTCATCGCCTGCTACAACCTCAACATCATCGCTAGTTATAGTAATTTTGTATGAAGAGTCATCCGATAGATCCTGAAATTTGAGCTTCAATGTGGTTGATGCTTTTTCATTTAATTCGTTTATAGATTTAGATAAAAGATTGAGATTTAATCGACTGCCGAGCTCCAAGGCAGATTGATAAGCACTATTAATTATCTCAATATCATCGAAGACTATATTAATAGGTACGCATAAATTACAAACCCCAGCGCTTGAGTCCCATGAATAAGGGTGTGGCACCAATCTTAATGATTCATAATTTAATTTATCTCCCAAAAAATTGGGAATTGGTGCCACGGAGGAGATTCTTTCAAGATCCAAATCTATCATTTTGAGATCGATAATGGATCCATTATCTTTTTTTAAAAAACAGCCCTGAGGAGACCATCGATGATTCATAGGTTTATGTCTGGACTCTTCATAAGCATATTTAAAATTCCATTCTTCACCAGGTTTTAAAACAAACTCTTTAGAATGGCACAGCTCTGTATAGCCCCCAGAACTTTCAACAATACTGCAATTTTCAATCACTTTTGTAGGTGCAAGCACACTAAAACAAAACATAAAATTCTCAAGCAACTCATCAGAGTTATTAGTCAGGCTTGAGCAAAAGTAATTGTCTGAATTGATTGATGTCGTCATCACAAAACCAGCTGTACTCATCTTTAGTTCTCTTTCTCAAAATAGACTAATTACAGCACTTAATGAGCAATTAGTCTTCTAATAATTGGTAATATAATGGTATTATATAACAGGTATCAAATAAAAAGCAAATAAGATTTACTTATTATATCTAGAGAGTACTTAATTTGTGTCCAAAAGTTATTTTAACCTTATAAATAGCAATTTTAATAATCGATCTGTTTATAATTCACATTTTTGAATATTTTATTTTCTTATTATTGACTTTGTTGAAACTATTAGAATATAATAATACCAATTAAATACCAATTTATATCTTAATGCTATTATGTTTGATTAGATAGCTAAATAAAATTATATGAGTCCTGACAATTTAATTAACTTTTTAAGGCCATCTAAGGATAGTTCTGAATCCCTATACAAGCAATTGTCTCGTTCGCTTAATAGTGCAATTCAAGAGGGGCTTTTAAAGCCAGGTGATGCGCTTATGCCAGAGAGGGATTTGGCCACTAATTTAAAAATATCTCGTATTACTGTCCGTAAAGCAATAGATCAGCTTGTAGAAATTGGAATGCTTATTAAAAGACAGGGGGCAGGAACAATTGTATCTAAAAAAAATGTTGATCTTGTTCTTCACAAAAACCTCTCTTCTCTGAATAGTTTTACAGCTGACATGAAAAAAAGAGGTCTTGAGTCATACTCAAGAATTATTCTTAGGGAGGAAGGCAAAGCTACAGCTAAAGAAGCGTTAATACTAAATTTAAATGAAGGTGACTACGTGCACAGACTAAATCGTGTTCGATACTTAGTTAATGAACCACTTCTCTATGAAATTGCAGTCATACCTGCTTCAATCATTTCAATAACTTCAGCTATTGACAATTCTTTATATGAACTTCTTGAGTCCAAACAAATGAACCCTATCACAGCCAAGCAAAATATCCATGCCATTATTGCTGATGATAATTTAGCAGACAAACTTGAGGTAACCCCAGGTAGTGCTATTTTATTTGTAGAAAGAAGAGGCAAAGATGCCAATGGTCGAGTGGTTGAATATACCCAATCCTATTATCGTGGTGATCGCTACGACTATGTGGTCGAATTAGGATGAAAAAAGCAATAACAGGCTCAAAGCTTTTTAATGGTATGGATTTTATCGAGCATAAAGCACTTCTCATAGATGGTCAAAATATTGCTGGAATTGTAAATGAAGACGATATACCAACAGACTTCAAAGTCCAAAAATTAGATGGTGGCATCTTATCACCAGGTTTTATTGATCTTCAGGTCAATGGTGGTGGTGGAAAGTTATTTAACAACTCTCCGGATAATGAAAGCCTCAATACAATAATTTCAGCGCATCAATATTTTGGCACCACAAGTATCATGCCAACAGTCATCAGTGACTCATTAAATATTCTTCAAAAATGTACTGATACTATCTCCAATGAAATTAAAAATAACCATTCACTACTTGGCATTCATATCGAAGGACCATTTTTCAATGTTAAGTATAGAGGTGTCCACCAAAAACAATATATTAATACCATTAATGCCTCATATTTAAGTCTATTTGAGAAGCTGGATAAATTTCCAGTGATGCTTACCCTCGCTCCCGAGTGTATTTCAATCAAGCAGCTAAAACATCTTAAATCTTTAGGATTTAAAATTCTTGCAGGGCATACTGATGCAAGCTATGATCAGCTCGAGGAAGCCATAAAATATGGATTAGACGGTTTCACTCATCTCTTTAATGCGATGGGCCAAATCTCGGCAAGGGAGCCCAGAGTAGTAGGCTCTGCTTTGGATTTTGATCAAACGTCGGCAAGCATAATTGTTGACTTACATCACGTGCATCCATCCTTGATAAATCTATCATTCAAGCTTAAACCTAAAGGTAGACTGTTTTTCGTATCTGACTCCATGGCAACAATAAACCATGGTGAGCCCTCTTTTGAACTTTATGACGAAGTGGTTAGTGAATCGAAAGGTCGCATCATTAATTCTGAAGGCAAGCTGGCAGGATCATCCATTACACAAATTGATGCCATTAAAAATGCTTACCAAAAATGCAACATACCTCTTGATAGTGCAATCTCTATGGCAACGCTCTATCCAGCTGAATATTTAGGAGTTGCTGACCATATTGGTCAGTTAAAAAAAGGCTATCGAGCTAACCTTGCTCATTTTGACTCAGACTTTCATGTGCACAATGTTTGGCTCGCTGGCAAGCAAATAAAAAAGGACACGCAATGAGAGTAGTAATACTTCCCACCGAAAAAGAAGCTAGTCATTTTGCAGCGGATTTTATTGAAAAATTTATAACTGAGAAAAATAACTCAATCCTTGGATTGGCGACAGGAAGTTCGGTTTTATTGACCTATGCTGCACTTATTGAAAAATACAATAGAGGGGATATAAGTTTTAAAAAGGTTATAACTTTCAATTTAGATGAGTATATAGGCCTTGAGCCAAACCACAAACAAAGCTACAGATATTACATGAGTCAGAAATTATTCGGTCATATTGATATTAATGAAAATAATATTCATATACCTGAATGCCTGCATGGAGATTTTGAATCAACATGTCGATATTATGAATCCAAAATAAAAAATTATGGTGGTATTGACCTTCAGCTTTTAGGTGTCGGCTCCAATGGACATATTGGTTTTAATGAACCAACTTCGAGTCTTAAATCTAGAACTAGGGTTAAAACGCTGACAAAAAATACGATTATAAACAATGCTCGCTTCTTTGATGAATCTGAGTCACAGCCTTCAATTGCAATTACGATGGGTATCGGAACTATTATGGAAGCCAAAAATATTCTTCTACTTGGACTGGGTCAGCACAAAAGTAAAGCAGTGGCTGACTTAGTTGAAGGTCCATTATCATCTTTTTGTCCAGGGAGCGTGCTTCAAAATCATGAAAATGCTATAGTAGTTCTTGATCAGCTAGCCGCATCTAGTCTTAAGCTATATGATTACTACATCCATAGTGAAAAAATGAATGTTGAGTATATGTGCTAAAATCTAGTTCTCTTAGCGCTACTGATGAGCCGTGAATGAGTCTAATTTTTAAACAATTATTTGAAAGGGAAAGCTGCACCTATACCTATCTCATTGCTGATAGTGAAACCAAAGAGGCTGCTATTATCGATGCTGTAGACATCATGATTGAAAGAGATACCGCCTTATTGAAAGAACTAGAACTTGACCTAAAGTTCATTATAGAAACGCATATTCATGCTGACCACATTACTAGTGCGTGCCCACTTAAAAAATACTATCCTAACGCTAGAATCGTAATGGGTATGGAAAATATTGACGCAGAAGCTTGTGCCGATATTATGGCAAGTGAAGGACATATTCTTCCAATTGGTAATTATGAAATAAAGGCGATAGAGACTCCTGGACACACAAAAGGCTGTATGTCATATACAGTAGAAAATAAAGTTCTAACGGGTGACGCTCTGTTTATTCGAAGCACAGGCCGTTGTGATTTTCAAGGAGGCTCTGCGAAAACATTGTATGAATCGATCCATAAACTATACAAGCTACCTGACAACACTGAAGTCTATCCAGCGCATGACTATAACGGCCTATCAGTCAGCACGATAGGTGAGGAGAAGGAGTATAACACGATGATCAAAGCGTCCTATGATCAAGATACCTTTATACAGAATGTCAATAATTTAGATCTATCACTTCCTAAGAAAATTAAAGTGGCTGTCCCAGCAAATCATAGCTGTGGGCTAGTACCTGAAAAAGTTTCAGTCTAGGATGTAATTATAGTAACAAAATTTTAAAAAGACTGCATCCAGTCTCATTCCTTATTAAAATAGTTGGCTATGGATATTACAACCCCCGCCCTTCTTTTTCCTGCAATCTCTCTATTGTTTGTAGCCTATACAAATCGGCTTCATTCACTGAGTGTCTTAATTCGGGCAATGACAACCGAAGGTAGTGATGAATCCAAAACGAAGCATGCAGATGAGCAGCTGAATATTCTTGAAAAACGCGTTATCTATATTAGGAGGATGCAAGTATTCGGTGTCATGAGTTTTATTTTTAATTTGATGACTATTATTTTGGTTTACCTAAAATATTACATACTAGCCAACTACATTTTTGGTTTCGGACTTCTCATGCTCTCTGGTTCACTCTTTTTTGCGCTTCTTGAAACCGTAATATCTACAAAAGCGCTCGACATTCATCTTAAGAATTATAAGTCCTAGGATTTTGTACCCATATTGTCAGCTATTAAACAAACCATCTCGAACATGATTGAGTTCGCTACATGAGAGGTAATCTGATTAGGTGAATCAACGGTTGGCATGAGGCAGACAACGTCACCACCAATAATGTTTTTACCACGAAGCCCTTGGAGCATTTTAAGAACATCTGGCATTTTAAAGCCCTCTATAGCGGGCTCTAGATTGGATACGCCGGGAGCCACAGTCACATCTAGACAGTCTAAATCAAATGTAATATATACGGGCGCATCACCAACACGATCTTGAATCATTTCAATGCATTTATCAACACCAAATTCATCAAAATTATCCTTAGTAATAATCTCATAGCCCAGCTCATAGCTTGAATCAAGCCAGTCGAGTGTTCTTGTATTTCCTCTGATTCCCACTTGGATACTTTTTGATGCATCCACAAAACCATCCCTAACTAAATAACTTGCCCAATGGGCTGCTGATTTAACGGCACCTAAAAAATGATCAAGCTGATGGTAAGCGTCAGTATGTGCATCAAAATGAACTAGAACAGCCTTTTCTCCATTTGTAAGATTGGATTTAGGACCAGCAATGGCTTGCAAAATACCGCCCGTAATCGAATGGTCCCCACCAATTGAAACTGGGCGTACACCAGAGTCAGCAAGTACATCATAGAACTCTGTTATTCTTTCAATGCACTGCTCATTATTATTAGCTTCAGGAAGAGGAACATCCCCAAAATCTCGAATATCACACATCTCCCATGGAGAAATGCCAAACTTCAAATGACCCCTTCTCCCCAGTGCTGAAATGTTTCTAACAGCGCGTGGGCCCAAGTGCTGATCACGCTGCGTTGTTCCATTGCCAGTGCTGTGAGGCACTCCAACAAGCGCTATATCACAACCCTCAGGATCAGGCTTGTATGGACAACGAAATAGCGTAGGCACTCCCCACCAATAGAGGCCATTCATCATAGTTGCGTTGTCTCTAGTTTTCTTGTCCATAAAAAATCCCTTTTTAGTACTCTACAAATTCTACTCAAATTTTTCACTAATTTTTAAAAGAATAGCTTCTTTATAGGGTACCTTTAACTCTTGAGATGCCCAAGCAACAAACCCTAAGTCAACCTGCTGTTCCCAAGTTTTAAGAGGATTTTTAAATGTTGTAACAGAAGTTTCTGTTGGTGCTGATAAAAATAATGCCATCTCCTTAGCGTCAAATTCTTCAGTGCTATCATCATTAGATACATATTCACTAATATTAATGTATTTAGCAATATCAGTCATCCAATAAACACAGTTTCGGTATTCTTCAGCAAGATTAGCACCTTTTATATATTCCTGAGTCAACTTGGTAATAGCTTCTGTTTGAGCTGCAGTAATTTGACCGTTAGTCATATCCATCTCTTCACCATCAATCACATGATAGGCGTAAATTCTATTCATCAGCGCCTCTCCTGCAGTGAGTCCAGACATCTCTGGCCTCGTAAGCTCAATGTAAATAAGCGCTGAGCACCTAATTGCCCTATCTGCGACGTCTTCATCAGCAAAAGCTGGCGTTATAAGTCCAAACAAAAGTGTGAAAGCAATGAGTAGGCTCTTCATAGTTTTTAATAAAAAATTTAATAAATAAGCGGTAAAGTATAAACAAAATAAACATCTAAACACCATGATAAAGAACTAAGTAAGCTTAGTAATCTTTTCAAATAATTCTTTTGAAATGGTTATGCTCTGAGACCTCTCACGAAGCTTTCTTTTCTCTAAACGTTTATTACCAGGAAGTCTCGTTGATGGTTGCTCAAGAATTGAAGTTACCATAGTCTCAGTCCTCTCAGAAAACTGATCACCTGAAAAAAAGCTTGGGTCTATTGCGATGATGAGCTGTCCAACTCCAGGTGAGTCTCCCTCAGCATTTAAAAACGAGCTTGCCTCAAAACCAAAATTAGAACCAGTCAATCCTGCAGCTAGAATCTCTACCATTAACGCAAGAGCACTTCCCTTAGCATCACCTATAGGCAGCATTGCTCCTTCCAAAGCTTTCTTTGGATCTGTGGTGGGCTTACCCTCACTATCAATGGCCCACCCTTCTGGAATCTTTTCATCTTGTTGATTCGCGACCATCACTTTACCACGAGCAACTTTACTGAGACTCATATCTATAACCATTGGGGCATCATTTTCTCTTGGCGCAGAGAATGCAATTGGATTGGTTCCAAACAAAGCTTTTGTACCGCCCCATGGCGGAATAGCTTTGGGCGTATTTCCAAACATTAAACCGATCAGTCCATTATCGGCCAAAATCTCAACATGCCTTCCAGCCTGACCAAAATGATGTGAACGGGAAATACTAGCAGCAGCAATACCAGTCTTTTTACAAGTAGTGGTGATCTCTTTTAATGCTAATGAAATCGCAGGATAAGCAAAACCATTGTTGGCATCTACTCTTATGACGCTTCCACTTGAGCTAAGAAGAGTAGGTGCTTCATTGCCTTTTACTTTACCAGCAGTTAGCTGCTCAACATAGGATGGGATTCTTGAGAGACCATGACCTGCCTGGCCATCAAACTCTGCGCTGATTAATGCATCCGCAACCTCTTTAGCATTATCTTCTGAAGTATTATTATTCACTAAAG